>CAYYBP010000030.1:0-18347 GCA_964470275.1 uncultured Anaerolinea sp.
GCCCTTGCCCAGCAGATCGCCCGCCTGGCGTAGAAATCCCCTGCTGTTCAAGTTTTTGTAGGCGTGCACCATTTGGTTGGCGGTATGGTAAACCAGCGCCTGGTCAGCCTGGAGACCCTGGTTGGACGGCCGTGAGAGATAGAGAAAGCCCTTCCCGCCTGCCAGCAGGCGCAGTCTGCCCGCCAGCCCCTGGGCGCGCTCCAGTTGGGCTTCAATCGCTGCCCGCAGCATCACCGGCGCAGAGGATTGCACAAGCTCGGCCCCGATTGTAAGCGCCAGCAGCCCCTCGCGGGAGAATCTGAGACCATCCTCGTGGATATCAAATTCCTCGCCCACCTGCAGGGTTTCAAGCTGAGAATCAAGATCGACTACGGTGAGGTTAAACGGGCTGCTGTAATCGGCTGAGGTTAAAAAGGCAATGCGGTCATCGATGCGCAAGAAAACGCCTTTTGATGTGACACCGATCACCTTTCCCCGTCCATTTTGAGCCAGCGCTTCAACGGCTGCCGCGCCGACCCGGAATACTTTTAACACAGTCAAGATCGGTCCCTTCACTACTTGCCGGTAAAATTACACTCCCTTTCGGGAGTGTATGGTGCCGAGAGCCAGGATCGGACTGGCGACCCCACAATTTTCAGTCGTGTGCTCTACCAACTGAGCTATCTCGGCAGTGGAGGATATTTTACCTGAGGGGGAGTGTATTGTCAAGAAAGCCTTTATTCCAGCCTGGCTGACGGGGTTTTCCTGCGATGCTTGAGCCATTGATAGAGGTCCCACCCGAGACCGCTGACGATGATCAGCGCCGAACCCACGGAGATGACCCGGATCATATCGAAGAAACCAATGTAGTTCTTGATCACCTGGTAGCGGAACATGTACCACAGGAAAAAGACCATAAAAAAGATCAGCAGGACCCCCAGCCAGCGCAGGAACCAGGCCAGGTGTCCATCGCGGATATGCTGCCAGCACCAGCCAACAATCACAGCGAACCATGGGATGAGCAGCGCGCGGTAGCGCGGGTTATCCCACAGATCCCCGCCCGCCCGCAAGGACGAGACCAGGATCCACGCTGCCAGCGTCAGCGCGATGAGCACCAGGCCCCAGCGCTGGGAACGCAGAGCCTTCCAGACCGCGAAGAAGCCGTACAGCATGAACGGCAGCACAAACCACCACCCCAGCGAGCGGACAATGGCAATGGTTTTCCAGACGGGTTGAGCGGCATCGGTGAGCGCGCCAGGCAGGAATGGCTGGGTGAAGCCATAGAAGGTGATAAAGGGAATCGCCAGCTTCGGATCAAGCCGGTCCAGCAGGACGGTCATGTTGCCTGAGCTGACGCGGGTGATGAACGCATCGTAATAGATCGTAGGTTTGATCCACATCCAGCCGGCAATGAGGGCGACCACACCAGCCACAGCCAGGACTGCAAAACCGATCGTGCGGGTGGTTCCCTTTTTCTGGGTCACTAGCCATTCCACGAAGCCAAACGCCAGGATGAACGCGGCGATGATCGCCCCGAAGGGCAGTGAAAAAGCGAGAGAAAGCAAGGTGGGGATAAGATAGAAAAGCAATTTTTGCGCGGTCTTTTCGCGCCAGGTGACCACTGCCCAGAATGCGATGCAAAAGAAACCGATCAGAAACGGTTCGCGCATTTGAGAGCTGCCAAGCAGGATGCCTTCAGGGTAGAGGGCAAAAAACCAGCCGGCTACCAGCGCGACCTTCTCTCCCCAGCGTCGCCTGACCGCGTCGTAAAGGAAAGCAAGTCCGACGGTCATCACCAGCGCGCCAAGAATGGTGATCAACAGCGGGCGGGGTTCATCCAGGCTGAAATAGCGATAGACCGCGGATGAAAGAAAGAGCAACCCGCCGTACTGGTCGACTCCCTGGTCATCCGTAAACACCGAAACGAGGGGGGTGTCACTGCGAGCAAGCGTTAGCGCGAAGGTATCCCGGGTGTAGGCATCGGAGTAAGCGTAACCGGCGTTCTCAGAATCGCTGTTGTATCCAATTTCCGGGAGGCTGGTGTACAGAAATAATCCCAGTACCAGGCGCAAGAAGAAGGTGAGCAGCATGAGAATTGCCAGCAGCCGCCCACCGGAAAAATACCGCCAGACCCGCAGCCCAAGGAAGAAGCTCAACCACAACAGCAGGTTTGCGCCATACCAGGCGCTGAAAAACGGCGGGGGCTGCAGCGCTGCCAGCGCCAGGCTGATAACCAGCGCGGCGACGAAAGAAATCAAAATGTCTAATTTTATAGGGGTGAGTTTTTTCATAGGAGCAATGCTCTTTGTTGCCTGGGATGAAAAATCAATAAGGTGGGCCCGGCAGGGATCGAACCTGCGATCAAGCGGTTATGAGCCGCCTGCTCTAACCGCTGAGCTACGGGCCCCAATTTCGCCCAAATTATAACATTGTTAAAAATAAAAAACCTGTTACGTATTGATTAACAGGTCCGCATCCATTCAGTCTCATTTGCTCTAACCCCTTGTCCCCTCCGGGGATCTTCGAAGCTACGCGCAATGTCGGTTGGATTAAAATACTCCCTTGACCCTTTGCCTCAATCCGTTTATAATTCAACAACTGAATATTGGAGGCCAATGAGTTACTCTTCCACCACGGATCGTGACCTGGTCATTCTCGAGCACATCGAACAGAATCCCGATACCTCACAGGCAGCCCTTGCCTCTCAACTTGAAGTGGCGGTTGGCACCGTCAATTGGCATCTCAAGCGCCTGATCGATAAGGGCTATGTTAAAGTCAGCCGTCTCGAACGCAAGAAACTGAAGTACATCATCACCCCCGAAGGGATCGCGCTCAGGGCGCGCCTGACGGTCGATTACATTCAAAACTCCTTTAACCTCTACCGGCTGGTGCGTCAGCGCGCCATCCGCGCCATTGAAGAAGCCAGGTCAGCCGGTCATCGCATGATCCAGATCGAAGGAACGGGTGAAGTGGCCGAGATCTGCCGCCTGACCTGCATGGAGCAGGAGATGCTGGTTGTCGAAGACAGCGGCGCGCCGGTATTGAAACTTGAAGGGCTGAAGGTCATTCTTGAGATGCAGGAGAGAAACAACAATGTCTGAATCAACATTCTGGCAGGATAAACGCATCTGCGTGACCGGTGGAGCCGGATTTCTGGGGTCTTTTGTAACAGAAAAGCTGAAAGCCAGGGGAGCCGGCGAGATCTTCATCCCGACCATCGAAGAATATGACCTCGTCCAGCCCGCTTCCATCCGGCAGATGCTGGAGGATAGCCGGCCTGATATCATCATCCACCTGGCTGCCCAGGTCGGCGGCATCGGCGCCAACCGCGAGCACCCGGCGGAGTTTTTCTACAACAACCTGATGATGGGGGTGCAGCTGATGCACGAAGCCTGGCTGCGCGGGATCCAGAAATTCGTGGCGCTGGGAACGATATGCGCCTATCCAAAATTCACCCCGGTGCCCTTCAAAGAAGACGACCTGTGGAATGGCTACCCCGAGGAAACCAACGCCCCTTACGGACTGGCGAAGAAGATGCTGCTGGTACAGGCCCAGTCGTACCGCCAACAGTACGGATTCAACGCCATCTTCCTCATGCCGGTCAACCTCTACGGTCCGCGCGACAATTTCAACCCCGACAGCTCGCATGTCATCCCGGCGCTCATTAAGAAGTGTCTCGAGGCAAAGGAAAGCGGCGCGGAATCCATCGAAGTATGGGGGGATGGCTCCCCCACGCGCGAGTTCCTGTACGTGGAAGACGCCGCCGAAGGCATCCTGCTGGCAACCGAGAAATACAATAAGTCTGAGCCGGTGAACCTGGGATCGGGCATGGAGATCAGCATCAAGGACCTGGTCGAATTGATCGCCCGGTTGACGGGCTTTGAGGGCAGGCTTGTGTGGGACACCAGCAAACCGAACGGACAGCCGCGCCGCCGCCTGAGCGTGGATCGCGCCAGGCAGGAGTTCGGCTTCGAGGCTCAGATCGATTTTGAAGAAGGGTTGCGCCGGACGATCGATTGGTATAAAACTACGACAGGAAAGAAAAGCGGTTCATGACAACCAACGCACTCGATACAAGAAAAACCATCGCTCCCGTGGTCATCAAGCCGTCCAGGGGCTGGGTGGGGCTACGGCTCAAGGACCTCTGGTTGTACCGCGAGCTGGTGTACTTCCTCACCTGGCGCGACCTCAAGGTGCGTTACAAGCAGTCAGTGTTGGGAATCCTGTGGGCAATTCTCAAACCATTCATGGCAATGGTGGTCTTCACCATTTTCTTCGGTAACTTCGCCAAGATCCCCTCAGACAACGTGCCCTACCCCATCTTCTCTTACACCGCCACCCTGCCTTGGGAGCTTTTCGCCACCGCCCTGGGCGTCGCCAGCCGGTCGATGGTCTCGAACAGCAACATGATCTCTAAGATCTACTTTCCACGCATGATCATCCCGCTAGCTTCGGTGATGTCGAGCGTGGTCGACTTCTTTATCGGCTTTACCATCCTCATTGGCATGATGTTCTTCTACAAGATTTCGCCGACCATCGCCACGCTGTGGCTGCCGCTGCTCATCCTGCTGGCGCTGATCACCGCGCTCGGGATCGGGTTCTGGTCATCCGCACTGATGGTGCGTTACCGCGACGTAGGCTACATCATGCCCTTCATCAGCACGTTGTGGATGTACCTGACCCCGGTGGTTTACCCGGCCAGCATGATCCCGGAAAAGTGGCGCCTGCTCTACGCGCTCAACCCCATGACCGGGGTGGTGGAGGGATTCCGCTACGCCCTGCTGGGAACCACGCAGTCAGTCTCCGCGGGAATGATCCTCATTTCCTCGGGAATTTCCATTCTTATCCTGATCACCGGGCTGTTCTATTTCCGCCGCATGGAAAAACAGTTCGCGGATATGATCTGAGGTCTCCTTCATGAGCAACCTGGCTTTACGCGTTGACGACATCGGCAAGCAATACAACATCTTCAAGGAGAATATCCGTTATTCCACCTTGCGGGACAAACTGGTAAATACCCTTAAAAGCCCGGTCAAGACCCTGATCAACCCGACTGGCAGCGAGAAGTTTTGGGCGCTCAGGCACATCTCATTTTCACTGGAACACGGGCAGGTGCTGGGTATTATCGGCAAGAACGGCGCCGGCAAGAGCACGCTACTCAAGATCCTTTCGCGCGTGGTCGAACCCACCGAGGGCGTGGCTGAGCTGTACGGGCGGGTTGGTTCACTGCTGGAAGTCGGCACGGGTTTCCACCCCGAGCTCACCGGGCGCGAAAATATCTTTCTCAACGGCGCCATCCTGGGAATGAAGCGCACGGAAATCGAAAGCAAGTTCGACGAGATCGTAGCGTTTTCAGAGATCGACAAATTCATCGACACGCCGGTCAAACGCTATTCCAGCGGCATGTACATGCGCCTGGCGTTCGCTGTTTCAGCGCACCTCGAACCTGAGATCCTTGTGGTCGACGAGGTGCTGGCGGTGGGCGATGCCGAGTTTCAGCGTAAATGCCTGGGGAAAATGAGCGACGTGGCCTCGCAGGGGCGCACGGTATTGTTTGTCAGCCACAACATGTCCGCCATCCAGCGCCTCACCCAGGAATGCATCGTGCTGGATGAGGGCAAAATGGTGATGCGCGCCCGCACACCCGAAGCCGTGGATTATTACCTGACCAACGATTTCAGTGAAAGCGGAGAGCGGCGCTACAAGGATGCGGAAATCCCGCCGGATGCCCACCCGTTCAAACCACTGGCGGTGAGGGTGAAAAACGCCGCCGACGTCACCACCGACAACCAACTCTCGGTCGAACCCATCACAGTGGAGGTGGAATACACGCTGGCCACGGATATCACTGGCCTGCGCGTGGGTGTCTACCTGATGACATCGCGCGGGGAATACGTGTTCACCTCGTTCGATACAGATGATCCTGAGGCATTCCAATCGCGCAGCGTGAGAAAAGCCGGGCATTTCATCAGCCGCTGCACCATTCCCGCGGATACGTTCAACGAGGGCAGGTTCGTAATCGGCATCAACGCCAGCTCCTACATGGTAAAACGCTACTTTGGAGATGAACGCGCGTTAAGTTTCAACGTCAACACGACTGGCGCCCCAGGCATGCACTGGGTTGAAGTGCGCCACGGTCCCATCCGCCCCAGGCTTGACTGGAGAATCGAGGAATTGCGTTAAATGGCAGGCAATAAAGAAATCCTGAAGAAAGTCCTTGGTGAATTGCCTTTAACTGCGGAGGTATACTGGCTGCTGCGGCAGTCCGACCGCCCATTACCCTCGAATTTTTCTCTCAAACATATCCGGGAAAGCCTCCCTGAAATGATCAAGACCGCTGCCAGGTACCGTAAGGATGCTCAACCCGGTAAGAGCATCTTCCTGTTCGCGTCGACCCATTACTGGCTGGAGCACACGGTGATCACCGGGCTGGCGCTCGCGGGTTTGGGCCACAAGGTCACCCTGGGTTATTACCCCTATGGCCGCTGGCACGTCGAATCCAACCAGTTTGACCTGCGCCGGCAGAGCATGTATGCCAACACCGTTCTCAAGGCTGCGGCGCCGGTGATGAACCCGGTCAACCTGATGCGCAACCATTCGAATTTTATCCAGATCCCAAAAGATATCCAGGCGGGGGTCGACGTGGTTACCGGGTACGATTATATGTACGCCTTCCAGAAGGAAGAAGTCGACACGCAAGAACCGTTTTACACCTTCCGGCATGACAGGAATTTGAACGCCGCCAAGTCGCTTTACACCTTCCTGCGCGAGCTCAAACCGGATGTCGCGATCATTCCTAACGGCACCATTCTTGAGTTCGGCGTCGCTTACAGGACTTGCCGCAGCCTGAAGATCCCGACCACCACCTACGAGTTCAGCGACAAGCGCAATGCCATGTGGCTGGCGCAGAACGATGAGGTGATGAAGCAAAACACAGACGGGCTCTGGAACGCCAACGCGGATTACTCGCTAACACCCGCCGAGCTTGAAGAAGCCAAGACGCTGATGTCTTCACGCAAAAACGCGTCAACCTACGGTGATTTCTCACGCAAGTGGCAATCCATTCCCTCCGAGGGCAAAACCGCCATCCGCAAGAAATTGGGATTCGAAGAAAAACCGGTCGTGCTGCTGGCGACCAACGTGCTTGGCGACAGCCTCACGCTTGGCAGGAACACCTTCTCGAAATCGATGTCTGAATGGATCATCCGCACCATCCAGTACTTCATGGAAAAGCCCGAAGTGCAGCTGGTGATCCGCATCCACCCGGGTGAAGCGCTGGTCAGACACGGCTCGATCCTTGACCTGATCCGGCAGACACTGCCGGAATTGCCATCGCACATTCACCTGATCCCGCCGACAGCGGAAGTCAACACCTACGACCTGATGGACGTGGCCGACCTAGGCCTGGTATATACCACCACCGTCGGGCTGGAAATGGCGCTGCGCGGTATCCCGGTCATCGTTGCCGGTAAGACCCATTACCGCAACCGCGGGTTCACCCAGGACCCCAACACCTGGGTCGATTATTTCAAAGTATTGAACAGACTTCTCTTGAATCTCAAGGAGTCGCGTCTGACCGACACCCAGATGGAACTGGCGTGGAAATACACCTACCTGTTCTTCTTCAAATACCCGCTGCCTTTCCCATGGCACATGGTCTTTCGTGAAAAGGACTTCAACGAAATCAGCCTGGATGCTGTCCTCTCCCCGGATGGAAGGAAGCAGTACGGCCGCACCTTCAAGCTGTTGACCTTCGAGGAAAAGATCGGGTAATCATGGACCAGGCCCTGCGCGACAGGCTCCTGTACCGCCGGCAATATCTCTACGGTCCCCGCGTCGAGGGCTTTGAGTCCTGGCAGCGCGCAACCCTGCCGGATGCCTGCGAACTGGCGGTGCACCCGGACCTTGAATTGACACAGGTCGCTGAAGGCGAAAACACGCTGGTTCTGCTCGGTTACATGCTAGACCCCAACGATGTGCAGGCGGACAACAGGCAGATCTTAGTCAATTTACTCAAGGGATCACCCACCAGCCAGGACCTTCTCGGGAAACTTGACCGGGTCGCCGGGCGTTATGTGCTGTTCGTTTATTGGGCGACGGAGCATTTCGTCCTGATTGACGCGGCCGGGATGCGCCAGGTGTTTTATGCCAGGGACAGGAAAGGTCAATTCTGGCTGGCGGCCCAGCCGGGTTTGCTCGAGCAGCAGCTCGGGTTGGAATACAGCCCGGATGCCCGCGCTTTCCTGGAATCACCGGTGATCCAACAGTCGCACGAACCCTGGTGGCCGGGGATTTCCACACCCTTTGAAACCGTGGAGCACCTGCTTCCGAACCACCTGCTGAACCTGGAAAGCGGCCTGGTTGCTCGTTACTGGCCGGTAAAGCCGATCACCCGCTACAACGTGCAGGTTGGCGCAGAAAAAGCCGCTGCCATACTGAGGGGTATCATGCTCGCCGCCAATCACCGTTTCGAACTGGCGATGGCGCTCACAGGCGGTTATGACAGCCGCATCGTGTTCGCCGCGGGCAGGGAGATCGTGCATGACCTGCACGTCTTTTCGATGGTCTATCACAAGCTGACGCTGAAAGCCTCCGATATCACACTTTCTGATGAGCTCGCCAGCTATGCCGGTGTACCGCACCAGGTCTTTCATTGCGATCAGCCAATGGACGAGGATTTCAGCTGGCTCTATACCCACAACCTGGAGAAGAGCTACCAGAGCTACGGCAATATCGTCTACGGACGCTACCTGAACCTGGATGAGAAAAAGGTTGTCATCAAATCAGTAGTCAATGAGATCGCGCGTTGTTTTTATTACCGCACCGGCGTATACCCGTACAATGTCACTCCTGACTTATTGTGCCGGGTATCAAAACTTGGCGTCCATCCCTTTACGCTGCAGTATTTCTCACAATGGATGGAAGACGCCGCCTGCGTGGAAAAACTGGGGTACAAGCTGCTCGATTTCTTCTATTGGGAGAACCGGAACGCCAACTGGCAGGCAATGAGTCAGCTGGAATTTGACCTGGCCCATGAGGAATTTACCCCTTTCAATCACCGGGAATTGCTATCCACCATGCTGGGAGTGGATTACAGGCAACGCTGCATGCCGCGAAATGAATTTCAGCGCGAGTTGGTGCGCTGCTCCTGGCCGGAGCTGGATCAATTCCCTTATAATCCAAATGCCAGAGTCATCAAAAAACCTGTTTACGAAGGTCCATGGATGAACGCGGCACGTTGGATCAAATATCACCTTCTCACTAAGAGGTACAAAAAATGAACTGGACTGAGAGTGTTGTACTCGTCACCGGGGGGACCGGATCCTTTGGTAAGAAATTCATCGACGTGATGCTCAAGGAGTATCACCCCCATAAATTGATCGTCCTCAGCCGCGATGAGTTGAAGCAGTACGAGATGCAGGCATCGGGATTCAATCACCCCTCGCTGCGTTATTTCATCGGTGATATCCGCGACCAGCAACGCTGCCGCCGGGCTTTTGAGGGGGTTGACCTGGTCATCCACGCCGCCGCGCTCAAGCAGGTGCCCGCCTGTGAATACAACCCGATGGAAGCCATCAAGACTAATATCCTGGGCAGCGGCAATGTCATCGACGCGGCCATCGATGCCGGCGTGAGCCGCGTGGTCGCCCTCAGCACCGACAAGGCGGTTAACCCGGTCAACCTGTACGGCGCGACCAAGCTGGCCGCTGAAAAGCTGTTCGTCCAATCCAACGCCTACGCCGGCTCAAAGAACACCCGCTTCGCCTGCGTGCGCTACGGCAACGTTGTCGGCAGCCGCGGGTCGGTCGTGCCCGTGTTCCTCAAGCAGCGCGAAACGGGCAAGCTGACCATCACTGATGACCGCATGACGCGTTTCTGGATCAGCCTGGAACAGGGCGTGCGCTTTGTCATCCGCGCGGCCCAAAACATGTTCGGCGGCGAGGTTTTCGTACCCAAGATCCCCAGCATGAAGGTGGTTGACCTGGCGCATGCGGTTGCCCCCAAAGCAGCCGTCGAGTCCATTGGCATTCGCCCGGGTGAAAAGCTGCACGAGGTGCTCATTTCTGAGGATGAAGCCCGGCAGACGGTGGAACTGGATGACATGTACGTGGTGCAACCAGCTGAATCCCTGTGGTTTGGGCGTGAATGGCAGAAGAAAGGCCGCGAGCTGGAAGACGGCTTCAGGTACGCATCCAATACCAATGACCAGTGGCTCGATGTGGACGCGATCAAACAGATCATCGCCCCCATCGAAGCCGATTACCAGGCTGGAGTGCTGGGATGACCCATTTTCTCGTGACAGGCGTGAGCGGTCTGCTGGGCTTGAATTTTGCGCTCGCGGTGGACGGCAAAAAACACATGGTGACCGGTATCGCCAACACGGCGCCGATGACCTGGGCAAGCTTCAAGAACTACCAATGCGAGTTGACCGCCCCAGGCAGCATCGAGAAATTGCTCGATACCCATAAGCCTGATGTCGTGCTGCACTGCGCCGCCATGGCCAACGTTGACGCCTGCGAGAACGACCCCCAGGCGGCGCATAGGGTGAACGGCGAGCTGCCGGGAGAGATCGCCGCGGCTTGCGCGCGGCGCTCCGTGCGCATGATCCAGATCTCAACCGACGCGGTTTTCGATGGGTCGCGGGGAAATTACGGCGAGGGCGATGAAACCAACCCGCTGAGCGTGTACGCACGCACCAAGCTGGAGGGCGAAAAGGAGGTACTGGACGCCAACCCTGATGCGCTGGTGGCGCGGGTGAATTTCTATGGCTGGAGCGCCGCCGGCAATCGCAGCCTGGGGGAGAATTTCGTCCACAACCTGGAAGCCGGCAGGGAAATGATGGGTTTTACCGATGTCATTTTCTGCCCGATGAACATCCTTGACCTGAGCGAATTACTGGTCGAGGTCAGCGACCTTAACCTGCGCGGGTTGTATCACATGACCGGCGCGCAGGCGATGAGCAAATACGATTTTGGCGTGAAGATCGCGCAGAAGTTCGGCTTTGATCCCGGGCTGATCAAACCTGTGTCGGTGAACGAGAGTGGTCTCAAAGCCGCCCGGTCTCCGAATCTCAGCCTTTCCACGGAGAAATTGCGCGCCGCGCTGGGTCACGACCTGCCGCCCTTCGAAGACGGTCTGCAAAAATTCTACGATCAGTACCGCCGTGGGTACCACCTGTTCATAAAATCCCTCAATTAGGCTGCCAGCCAGAGAAGGAGTTACCATGACCTTGAAAATTGGAAATCACCTGATCGGTTTGGAACACCCCACCTATTTCATCGCCGACATCTCCGCCAATCACGACGGCAGCCTTGACCGCGCCCTCATGCTGATCCGTCTCGCCCGCGAAGCCGGGGCTGACGCCGCCAAGTTTCAGAACTTCCGCGCGCCCAAGATCGTGTCTGATTACGGCTTTAAAGCCATGCAGGGGCAGGTCTCACACCAGGCGAACTGGAAGAAGTCGGTTTTCGATGTCTATTCAGACGCTTCGATCCCGTTCGATTGGACCCCGATCCTCAAGGAAGAATGCGATAAGATCGGGATCGATTATTTCTCCTCCCCTTACGATTTTGAAGCGGTGGATTACCTCGACCCGTTCGTTCCCGCGCACAAGATCGGCTCCGGCGATATCGACTGGCTGGAGATGCTCGAACACATCGCTAAAAAAGGCAAACCCGTCATCCTGTCCACCGGGGCGGCTGACCTGGGGGACGTTCAACAGGCAGTTCACACCATCCTGGCGATCAACCAGCAGCTGGTTCTGCTTCAGTGCAACACCAACTACACCGCCAGCCCGGTCAATTTTGATCATATCCACCTGCGCGTGTTGAACACTTACCACACGCTCTTCCCGGATGTTGTTCTGGGATTATCAGATCACACCCACGGTCACGCCACCGTGCTGGGCGCGGTTGCGCTTGGCGCCCGCGTGGTGGAAAAACACTTCACCGATGACACCGCGCGCGTCGGCCCGGACCATCCCTTCTCGATGACCCCTGCCACGTGGCGCGAAATGGTGGACCGCACACGAGAACTCGAACGCGCGCTCGGTTCCGCGGATAAGACAATCGGCGGCAACGAAACTGACACAACGGTTGTGCAGCGCCGCTGCCTGCGGGCGGCGCGCGACATCCAGCGCGGAGAGGTCTTCACCCGCGAAATGATCGACGTCCTGCGACCCGCCACACCCGGCGCGATCAAGCCCGCCGAAGTCAAACGGGTGATCGGCACCCACGCGCTCACGGATATCCCGCACGGCAGGGAAATCCGCTGGACCGACCTGGGAGAATAAGTTGAAGGTTTTGTACTTCTCAAGGGATTATTCGCCGCACGACGAGCGCTTTCTGACCGCGCTCGGGCGCACCTCGCACGAGGTTTTCTTCCTGCGGCTCAGCCCTTCCGGCATGGTGAACCTGCCCGCGGGAGTTGAAGAAGTACGTCTGGCCACCCACCCGGATCACACACCAGCGGACCTGCACAATGCCGCCCGCCTGCTGCGAAAACTTGTGGAGGAGCTCAAACCCGGCGTGGTGCATGCTGGTCCGCTGCACGGCCCGGCTTACGTCTCCGCGCTGGCAGGCGTCGCCCCGCTCGCCAGCATGTCGTGGGGGTCGGATATCCTGCACGAAGCGCTCATCAATCCGCAGGCACAGCGCCGAATCACCCGGGCGCTGGCGGGCAGCACGGTGTTTATTTGCGACTGCCGCGCCGTGGCGCAAGAAGCCGGCAGGTACGGCTTCCCGGCTGAACGGATGTATCTATTCCCGTGGGGTGTCGACCTGGCGCATTTTAACCCGGTTGGACCCGCGCCTCTACGTGAACGCCTGGGCTGGCGGGATAATTTCGTATTTATCAGCAACCGGTCGTTTGAACCCATTTATGGCGTGGATGTGACCCTCAAAGCCTTCCTCGCTGCCGCCCGCCAGCATCCTGAGATCCGCCTGCTGGTATATGGAAAAGGTTCGCAGGAGGATGAGCTGCGAAAGATGGTCATGGAATCCGGCATGGCCGAGCGCGTTTATTTTGGAGGCTATGTGTCGCGTGACGAGCTGCCGACGACCTACCGCAGCGCCGACTCGTTCATCAGCGCGTCGCACTGCGACGGCTCCTCGGTGTCGCTGATGGAAGCGCTGGCCTGCGGCCGCCCGGCCATCGTCTCCGATATCCCGGGAAACCTCGAGTGGGTGGAGGATGGCCGGCAGGGCTGGGTTTTCAAGGATGGTGACTACGAAGCGCTATCCGCCCAAATCCTGGCAGCCAGCCGGGATGGCGCGCTCACAGAGAAAAGCCTCAGCGCCAGGCAGCAGGCTGAAGCAAAAGCCGACTGGGAACGGAACTTCAATGTGTTGCTTGAAGCGTACGAAGCCGCGATCGAATTAAAAACCCCCGCCGGCCTTCAGACAAGGGAGCAGGCGTGAAAACCGTCGCCATAATCCAGGCGCGCATGAGCTCCACCCGGCTGCCGGGCAAGGTGTTGCGGCTGGCGTGCGGACGCACCATGCTCGACCGCATGCTCGAACGCGTCCGTCGGTCCACCACGGTTGACCAGGCCGTGGTGGCCACCACGACAGACGCTTCTGATGACCCCATTGAACGGGAATGTAGAAAACTCAAAGTCGAAGTTTTCCGCGGCAGCCCGCAGGATGTGTTGGACCGCTACTACCAGGCGGCGCTGAAATACCATGCGGATGTGATCGCAAGGCTGACCGGTGACTGCCCGCTGATCGACCCGGTGCTTATCGATGAAGTGGTATTGGCATTGAGAAACGAAAAGGCTGAATTCGCCTGCAACCGCCTGCCACAACCCTTCTCGCGCACCTACCCCATCGGGCTGGACGTTGAAGCCTGCACCTTCGCGGCGCTGGAAAACGCGTGGCGTTGCGCCACAGCGCGAAACGAGCGCGAGCACGTTTTGCCCTATCTCTACGCGCAGCCGGGCAGGTTCAAGGTTGTTCAATTGAATTACCCCGAAGACCTCGGTCATTTACGCTGGACGCTCGACACCCGCGAAGACCTGCTACTGCTCAGGCGCATATACCGCCGCATGAATGGGAGGAACGATTTCTCCTGGCTCGATGTGCTGCGCCTGCAGCGCGAGAAACCCGCCATGTTCCTGGTGAACGCCCGGGTGAAGCACAAGACCTTTCTCGACAGCGAAATCCCTCAAGGCGAGGAGAAGCGATGATGACGGACAAGATGATTTGCCCACGCTGTGGCGCGGACTTCAACCGGCAGGGCAACACCCAATGGAGATGTACAGGCTGCGGATTCACGGTGAAATTGCTGGATGGGAAACCGGTCTTCACCGATTTCCCGCAGGATCTCAATCCGTCTGAGAAGATCGAACGCAGTGCTGAACAGGGCACGGTCTGGCGGCGGTTCAACTGGAAGTTCATCGAGAAGATCGCCGGATCAATGCCCGAAGGATCTGATGTACTCGACGTTGGCGCCGGGCGGGCGGACTTCAAAGCGCTGTTTGCCCGGCACCACTACCTGGGGATCGACATCTACCCCTACCCCGAGATCGACGCGGCGGTCGACCTCATCAGCATGAATCCCTTCAGAGCCGCGAGCTTCGACCTGGTCGTGCTCGCAAATGTGATCGAGCATGTGTACGAATACCGGGCGCTCGTCAGCCGCTGCGTGGAGGTGCTTAAACCCGGCGGCGCGCTGCTCATTACCGTGCCTTTCCTGCTGAAATTGCACCAGGAGCCGGTGGATTTTCACCGCTATACAAGGTACACCCTGCAAACCCTGGCCGCGGAGAATCAACTGGCGGTCGAAATTCTCGACGCTTACCACAACCCGCTTTTCATCCTGGATGAAGGCATCGGCACCGCCTGGGAACGGGTGAAGAGCCTCAGGGGACTGCCAAAGGTTTTCGGCAAGGCCGGGGTATACGTGATGCAAAAGATCTCCAATGGGTTGAAAGGCTCGCTTGGGAACGGTAGCATCAACCCGGCAGACAGAGTGGGAGACCCGTACGTGCTCGGGTACCAATGCCTGTTCCGTAAACCCGGAGGGACGCGCGAATGACCCGGCTGGCAATTTTCAGCGCCCCGAAGCCGTTTGTCGACCCGCACATCACCACCATCCAGCGCAACGCGGTCAACAGCTGGAAAGCGCTGGGCGAGCGAGTTGAAACCTGGCTGGTGGGCGATGAAGAAGGCGTTGCTGCCCACGCCAAAGAGCTGGGCGCGGGTTACCTGCCGCTGGTCGAGCGCAATTCATACGGCACGCCGCGCATCGATTCGATCTTCGACCTGGTAAGGCAGCACAGCAGCGCCGAGTACCTGTGTTATGTCAACGCCGACATCCTGCTCTTCCCTGACCTGCTGGCAGCGCTGGATAACATCACCAAGGTCATGCCGCGTTTTCTTGCCATCGGCCGCCGCTGGGATGCCAGCATCCGTGATGCGCTGGAGATCAAACCAGGCTGGGGCGAGGAATTTGTTGAACACACGTTGAAAACCGCCAGGCTGCACCGCGCCGCGGGGAGTGATTATTTCCTGTTCGCGCGCGACCAGTTTACCGATACCCCGCCCTTCGCGGTCGGCCGCTCCGGCTGGGACAACTGGATGATCTACAAAGCCAGGGTTGAACACTGGCCGGTGATCGACGCCACCGACGCGGTCAAGGTCATCCATCAGAATCATGACTTCAGCCATTTTGCCGACGGCAAGATCCACCGCTACCAGCCCGAATCCGTTGAAAACCTCCGGCTGGCGGGCGGGCGGCACACGGTGTTCACGATTCACGACGCCAATTACCAGCTTACCGATCGCACATTGAAACCCATCCGGCTGAACCGCTGGAAACTGGTGAGGGAGATCTCCATCTTTCCTTCGGTGACATTACACTGCAGCTGGCTGGCGTGCGTGTTTTACGCCATTTTCAACTTAAAATTGATCCTGAAACAGCGCCGCAACGCTAAAAAAGGCCTGTAGCAGGGATAAGGCAGCGAAAATGAGAAAAGGTCAAAATCCGGTCAAGCAGCTGACAACCGTCGCAAAACCTCAGCGGGTTACCGCAGCGGTTCTCAACCACATCCCCTTCCTGGAGGGTTTCTACAGCCAGATGCTGGACGTGCTGCGCCTGAGCCTCGATACCCTGCGCGAGAACGCCGGCATGCCGCTGGACCTGCTGGTATTCGACAACGGCAGCTGCCAGCAGGTGATTGATTACCTGGTGGCCGAAAAGCAGCAGGGGCGCATCCAATACCTGATACTCTCGGAGAAGAACGTGGGCAAGGGCGGCGCCTGGAACGTGATGCTGCAGGCTGCCCCGGGGGAGATCATCGCCTACGCGGATAACGATGTGATCTATTCACAAACCTGGCTCGTGGAAAGTATTAAAGTCCTCGAAACATTCCCGCAGTCCGGCATGGTCACCTCCAGGCCCTTTCACACCAAGCCTGAGCTCTACCAGAGCGTGCTGCGCTGGGCTGAGACCACCCCGGGCGTGGAGATCGAACGGGGTCAAATCACCGACCCGGCGTGGAACCGCGAGTTCCTGCTGAGCGTCGGGCGCAGCGAGGAGGAGATCCGCCAGGACCAAGAGCAGGAGGATGTGAGGGTCACATTCAACGGCGTAAGCGCGTTCGCCGGCGCATCGCACTGGCAGTTCCTCGGCTGGAAGAAAACGCTACAGGAGTTTTTACCGATAGACCTCTCGAGACCGCTGGGGCAGGTGCTGCGCCTGGACGAGATGATGGACCAGCGCGGCTACCTGCGCCTGATGACCACTCTGCCTTATTGCATGAACCTCAGCAATTCGGTCGATGTTCCTGAAACCGATATACCCGGGGCTGCCCGGGCCAGGAAAACTTCGCTTTGGCAGAAGATAATGGACACACCGGTGATCCGCAGCCCGCTGATGAGGATCTATAACGCGATCTTCAAGGCTTATTATGAGCGCTAAAAGGTGACAGCGTGAGACTGCTCTACGCGACCGGCAGATACAGCCCGCTCAAACACGACGCGGGCAGCGGTGAAGACTACAATCTTTACAACGCCTTCGAGCGCGAGGGGTTCGATATCCGCATCGTGGGACCGCTCGAAGACCGGGCGGACCTGCTCGAACGGGTCTACCGCAAGGCGCATGGGCTGCTTTCCAGCAAACGCTACGCCAAGTACTCAGGTGCGTTGCTGCGCAGCGCCGCGCGCGAGGTCGCGACTGCGACCCGTGAATACCTGCCGGACGCGCTCTTCTCGCATAACCTGAGCGCCTTCGTGCGGCTTGAAACTGATATCCCGATCGTCTACCTGATGGATTCCACCCTGCTGGGCACCGAAGCGCAGTGGCCGCAGTTTTCGAAGCTCGAGTGCAAACGCATGATCGGTTGGGAGAAAGCCGTGCTGGCAAAGTCCACACGCATCATCACCCGCAGCCAGTGGGCGATCGACACCCTGGTCAATCAGTACGACGTACCACCAGAAAAGATCGAACTGGTGCAGGCTGCCTCATCCCTGCCCGAGCGGGTCATCGCCTCAAGCGTTGAAACCAGTACCTCCGACCTGTCGACTGTCCGCCTGCTGCTGGTCGGCCGGGTCTACCGCCTGAAAGGCATCGACATTGCCATCGACGTGGTCAACCAGCTCAACCAGCAGGGCGTGCCGGCGGAATTACGCATCGTTGGTCTCGCCGGCGAGGATTCCGAGCATGTGCGCTTCATGGGCGCCTTCCGCAAATCGATCGAAAGTGAACTGCAGGCTTACGCCGCGCAGTACGCCTGGGCGCATTTTCTCATCCACCCGGCGCGTTACGACTCGGCTCCCATTGTCACCGCGGAAGCGGCTGCTTTCGGCTTGCCGACGCTCACCAACGCCGCGGGCGGAATCGCCACCACCGTGCAGGACAGAGTTTCAGGCGTGGTGCTGCCGCACCTCAGCCCGGCTGGAGACTACGTGAAGGTCATCCGCCATTACCGCGACAACCCGCTGGAGTACACCGCCCTGCGCCAATCGACGCATGAACGCTACCAGCGCGAGCTGAACTGGAACGTGGTCGGGCACAGGATCTCAGAGATCATCCGCGAGGTGGTGGAAGCTGACCGGATAAAAAAGGATCGGAGCAAAAACATATGAAAGTCCTTGTGGCTGGTTTTGGTTCGATCGGGCGCAGGCATATGAACAACCTGCGCGCGCACGGTGTGAACGAGATCATCCTGTACCGCACGCACCACTCCACCCTGCCGGCGGAAGAGATCGGCGATGCCATCACCGAAACCGATCTCGAGGCGGCGATGGCACATCAACCGCAGGCGGTGGTGATCGCCAACCCCACTGCGCTTCACCTGGATGTGGCCATCCCGTCCGCCAGGGCGGGCTGCGCCATCCTGATGGAAAAACCGGTCTCCCACACCATGG
>CAYYBP010000031.1:0-18229 GCA_964470275.1 uncultured Anaerolinea sp.
GTCGCGGGAGTGGCATTCGGGTATTTTCTCTTGTTGCCCAGGGCGCTGCCTTTCCTGCTTAACTTCATGGGGATCGCTACTGCTCCCCGCCCATCCACCTACTTCGGCTTTGTCCTGAACCTGCTGTTCTGGCTGGGCGTCAGCTTTGAGCTCCCGCTCGTGGTATTCCTGCTGGCGCGCCTGGGGATCGTCACGGCCAGGCAGCTTGCCCGCCAGTGGCGCATCGCCATAGTGGTCATTGCCATACTGGCTGCCTTCATCACCCCCACGCCCGACCCTGTCAACATGGGATTGATGATGGTGCCTTTACTGGTGCTCTACCTGGTGAGCATCCTGTTCGCAGTCGTCGCCGGAAACTGGCGAAAGAAAGCGCAGGAGAACGCTCCGTAGCTAGATACAAAAAACATCTGAACTGAACATGGATTTGAAAGTAGTACAATAATAAAGATCAAGGAGTAAAAAAATGCTTAGAAATTTTGGGGCAACTGAACTCATTATCATCCTCGTGATCATCGTTCTGCTGTTCGGTGTTGGCCGCCTGACCAAGATCGGCGGTGAGATCGGCGGCGCCATCAAATCTTTCCGCAAGGGGCTGAAAGATGACGATGTCTCTGAAAACAAGGATGAGAACACAAAAGAATAATCGACCTCATCGATAACATTTACAGGTATCCGCCTTGAACATCTATTGCGAGTTCATTCCATGAAGTTCTTTAACCTCGGTTTAGCCGAGATCATATTTATTGCCATCCTGGCGTTTATCGTTCTTGGTCCTGGCAACATGGTCAAGACCGCGCGCGACCTTGGAAAATTGGTCCGCAAGATCACGCATTCCCCCTACTGGCAGGAGGTATGGGCAACAAGGCGGGAGCTGAACGAATTCCCGAAAATACTGGCAAGAGAAGCCCAGATCGATGAGACCCTTAGAGACCTGGACCTCGAGACCCGCGGGGTCCAAAGTTCTCTCAGAAGTTCCATCTCGGACCTGGTGAGAGAGGTCGAGGATCCGATAGCAAAGACGGAGCAGGAATTGAAGGGCGAATTATCCCCATCGCAAACAACTGACGCTCAACACATTCAACACCCTGAAACATAGGACTGGTGATTACAGTCTGCCAGCCATGTTTTTCAATGAGGTTTGTCAATAACCTCTTTTTTCGCACTTAAAAATCTGACAAAAAAAGAACGGTTAAATTGCAGATGATATGAAGCCAAATCAATCTAAAAGATCAAATCTCACCCGGTTTGCATGGCTTTCGGTCGGCGTGGCAATTCTCACCATCGGTCTGAAAACGGCCGCCTATTTTCTTACCGGCTCAGTGGGGCTTCTTTCTGACGCACTGGAATCGATCGTGAACCTGGTTGGCGCGGGTATGGCGTTGGCCATGCTGACCATCGCGGCCCATCCTCCGGATAAAAATCACGCCTACGGTCACAGTAAAGCCGAATACTTTTCAAGCGGGATTGAAGGCACCCTTATTCTGATTGCATCGATCAGTATTGCGTACACGGCCATCGAACGCATCTTAAACCCTCGCCCCCTCGAGCAGATCGGGATCGGTCTGCTCGTCTCCACCGGCGCATCGCTGGCAAACCTGGCTGTTTCGCTGATCCTTCAACGCGCAGGAAGAAATTACAATTCCATCTCGCTCACCTCGAACGGGAAGCATCTGATGACGGATGTGATAACCTCCGGAGGTGTTCTTATAGGGGTCGGGGCGACCGCGTTTTCGGGTTGGCAGATTCTTGACTCGATCGTAGCCATTCTGGTGGCGATAAATATCCTCTGGACCGGCTTTGGCATCATCCGAAATTCCGTCTCCGGGTTAATGGATAGCGCACTCCCTTCCGTCGATCTGGAGAAAATCGATAACGCCCTCGCCACATACACCAAACAAGGGATTCAAGTTCACGCTCTGCGTACCCGCCAGTCGGCATCCATGAAGTTCATTTCGATGCACATCCTCGTTCCCGGGGATTGGAGCGTGGAAAAAGGTCACAAACTGATCACGCAGATCGAAACGGATATCACCTCAGTCATACCAGACAGCATCGTGTTTACCCACCTTGAACCGATTAATACCCCGCTCGATCACGAGAAATCCGTCCTGACCGAATTCGACTAAGCCGTATATAATACATTTAATCGGAACTGGTTTTTCCAGCTCGAGCGAAATTTGCATATTACAGGCAAAGTCTTTGAATCAGTGGAGTGATTATGATCGGTATTATTACAGACAGCACATGCGATATCCCGGATGACTTGATCGCGAAATACGGCATCACCATCGTTCCCCATTACGTCATTTGGGGTAATGAGCAATTCCGCGACAAAGTGGATCTATCTGTGGTTGATTTTTATCGGCGTCTGCAAACCGACCCGGTCTATCCTTCCTCCTCCCAGGCCGGCATCCCGGATTTCAAACGGGCTTACGAAGAGGTGGCTGGCAGGGGGTTCAGCGAGATCATCACCCTCACGGTCAGCAGCGCGATGAGCGGCGCGTACCGCATGGCGAGCGAGGCGGCCACGTTGGTGGATGTTCCTGTGTCAGTGGTCGACGGCAAGGGTCCGACCATGAGCCTTGGCTGGCAGGTCCTGGCAGCCGCCCGCGCCCGCGATGCCGGCATGAGCGTCAGTGACATTCTGGCCATGCTGGAAAATCTGAAACAGAAACTTGTTCAGTACGTTGGCATGGAATCCATCGAGTATTTGAAAAAAGGCGGCCGCATCGGCAACGCGGTCAAGTGGCTTGGGGTGATGCTCAAGATCCGCCCGCTGGTCATGATCAATCACCACACCGGCCTGGTGGAGCCGGTTACCCTGGCGCGCACCCATAAGGCGCTGGTTGAGTCGCTTTACAAGCACTTTTCTGATCATTTTTCAGGGAAGACAAAAATGCATGTCGCCGTGATGCATGGGAATGTTCTTGAGGAAGCTCAGCAACTCGCGGAACGGTTACAGACGGATTTCAACCCCGTAGAGCTGCTCATCAACATGACCGGCCCGGTGCTGGGGATCAATACCGGCCCGGGGGCGCTGGCGCTCTGCGGGTATTCAGAAGATTAATCCGGTTTTTCCTGTTGCATTGAAAGCAATACCTCCTCGAGGATCATCTTCTCCTCGTTGGTTGGTATCACCAGTATTTTCGTGTGAGCGTTCGGCTGGCTGACGCAGGTTTGCGCGTCCCGCGGCGCCGCGCAGTTGGCAGCGTGGTCGATCTGCACACCCAGCGATTCCACATTTGAACAAACCTTTTCCCGCAGCTTCCAAGAACTCGCGCCAATATCATCGGTGAAGACGATCGCGTCCGCGCCGCTCAACAGCCAGGTATATGCCCCGAGATAGAATTTGAGGCGCCTGGCGTACACCTCGTAAGCCAGCCGGCAATTTTCATTACCGTTTTCTGCCGCGTCGATGATCTCCGCCAGGTTGGAGGAATAGCCGCTCAACCCGATCAAACCGGATTCTTGATTCAACACCCGGCTGACCTCATCCGCGCTCATCCCCTGCCGCACCAGCTCCAGTGCAACTTCCGCGTCGATATCCCCGCAGCGCGTTGACATCACCAGGCCTGCCAGGGGCGAAAACCCCATCGAGGTATCCACCGAACGCCCGTCCGCGAAAGCGCACACGCTCGAGCCGCCCGTGCCCAGGTGACACATGATCAGCTTGACCTGGCCTAACGGTTTTCCCAGCATCTTCGCCGCCTGGGCGCTGACGTATTGGTAAGACAACCCGTGAAAGCCAAATTTCCGCAGCCCGTACCCCAGGGCGAGCTCAGCCGGCAGCGCATACGCGCGCGCATCCGCTGGCAAGCCGGCGTGGAAGGCGGTGTCGAACACCGCGAATTGCGGCAGGCGCGGCAGCGTTTGCGCGCACACCCTGATCACACTGAATGAATTGGGATTATGAATCGGCGCGAGCGGCAGGCATTTCTCTAGATCGGTAAGATTTTGTTGATCGATGCGCGTGGTAGCGTGAAAAATATCCCCGCCATGCACAAAGCGGTGTCCTGCCGCGTCGATCTCAATGTGTTCCTGATCGAGAACCGCCAGCATCTCACGGGCAGCCTGTGCGTGGGAGGACAGGCTGCACTTTCTGCTGTTGCTGCCACCGGAGAAGTTCCATTCGATGAGCGGCTCCGCCTGGGTGCGCGTGGCTACGTTGCGCGCCTTTCCGGATAAAACCACCTCAATCTTATTGTCCGATGTAACCTGATACACCTTGAAACCTAAGGAGGAACTGCCGCAATTGACAACCAGGATATTCATGATCCACTCCAATGCCGGGTTAATTCAGGGCTGATTTTACCCCAGGCGGGGTTTGCTCACCCGGATTCGTTCTCCTGAATTTGCCCGGAATCATACGGATTTTTAAAACCTTATTTATTGTCTCAAAAAAATACCGCTGGGTTTCAGTGGTATTTTTAGTTCCAGTCGTGTAGCTTTCAGCTGTTGAGGTTCTTTTCCCAGCCCTGCATGATCTCATCGATGCGGGTCATCACATCCGGGGTGAGTTTGTGCAGTTCGTCGATCGCGCGCATGTTGTCGCGCACCTGCTCCACCCGGCTGGCACCGGTGATGGCGCTGCTCACGTTGGGATTCTTGATGCACCAGTTGATCGCCAGGTGCGGCAGCGACATACCGATTTCCTTGGCCAGATCGCCAAGCTCTTGCACTTTTTCAAGCGCGCGCTGATCCACAAATTTACCGCGCAACCACTCATATCCCTTAAGTGCGCCTCGCGAATCCGCCGGGATGCCATTCTGATACTTGCCGGTCAGCAACCCTGCCCCCAGCGGGCTGAAAATGGTTGCCCCGTAGCCAAAGTCTGTGAACAGCCTGTCATATTCCGTTTCAACCCGGTCGCGCCAGAACAGGTTGTACTGCGGTTGTTCCACAACCGGTTTATGCAGGTGATGTTTCTCGGCGATCCCGATGGCGGCGATGATGTCTGCCGCCGGCCACTCTGATGTTCCCCAGTACAGCGCTTTTCCCCACTCGATGATATTGTGCATCGCCCACACCGTCTCTTCGATCGGCGTGGTTTTATCCGGGCGATGGCAGTAGAGCAGGTCGACATAATCCAGATCAAGCCGTGTGAGCGATCCATTGATCCCTTCGATCAGCCGCTTGCGGTTCAGCGTGTTTTCCTCATTGATTCCATTATTGATACCGAAATAGATCTTGGTGGAAACCAGGTAGCTGCCGCGGCGCCAGCCCAGTTTCTTCAGGGCCTGCCCCATTACCTCTTCAGATTTTCCGCCGGCGTATACTTCCGCGTTGTCGAAGAAATTCACTCCCGCTTTGTACGCCGCGTCCATGCAATCAACCGCCGCGTCGATTCCCACCTGGTTGTGAAAGGTAACCCACGAACCCAGTGACAATACACTCACCTGCAAACCCGTCTTCCCTAAATAACGATAATCCATCTTCATCCCTCCAATCGAATAGTAGGGTGATTCTAACATTTTTTTATTTATAATCAACCCGGAGGGATGAGTGGACCTGTTTTACGCGGAAGACCTTGAGTCGTGGCACGCCTGGCTGGAGGAGAATCACACCCGGGTAAAAGAAATCTGGCTTCTTTTTTACAAGAAGGAGACCGGGCTGCCCTGCATCCGCTACGAAGCGGCTGTTGAAGAAGCGTTGTGTTACGGCTGGGTCGACAGCCTGATAAAGAATATTGACCCCGAGAAACACGCCAGGAAGTTCACCCCCCGCAACCCCGGCAGTCGATGGTCTGAATTGAATATTGCCAGGGTTGAGCGCATGGTCGCCCAAGGAAGAATGACTGATGCAGGGTTGCGTCTTTTCCGGGAAGCGGCATCGCAGAAAAAAGAACCTGGTTTTTCCCGCCGCGAAGAGCTGGAGAATTTCAGGCGGTCGCTACTGGAACTGCTGGACACTCAGACCCGCACTTTATTTGAAACACTGCCACCCTCGCTTCAAAGGCAGTATTCCGGTTGGGTG
The DNA here is from genome assembly GCA_964470275.1 of uncultured Anaerolinea sp. Classification (GTDB taxonomy): domain Bacteria; phylum Chloroflexota; class Anaerolineae; order Anaerolineales; family Anaerolineaceae; genus UBA6107. Next base: position 5,974 of record CAYYBP010000031.1, read on the forward strand.
ATGACGGCGAAAAAGCCGGAAACACGCCAGAAACGCATCGATGAATTAAGCTGGACTTTGAAGAAAGGTGAAAGACTCGGCATGAAGTAAGCATCCGCCGATCATAATCCGGATTTTGGCGCGGATTGTTGCTGGCATTGGCGGCTACAGGATTTCCATCAATTGCCGGGGTTCGGTCAACACGTAATCCGGGTTGTAGCTGCGCAGCGCGTCGGCATCCGCGTACCCCCAGGTCACCGCGGCGCAATTGAGCCCAAGGCGCTGGGCCGCTTCGATATCCCGGATCTCGTCACCCACGCTGATCGCTTCTTCCAGCCGGACTCCGGCCTTACGAATAACCTTGCGAAGCTTTGAGGCCTTGCCAAACAACCCCACCCGGCATTCAAAATACGAGACCAGTTGGGTAATCTCGTCCCCCAATACCTTGAGCACGTTATCCATGGTGTTGGAGGTCACCAGGGCGATCTTTATCCCCTTCTCCGCCAACTCCTTCACAACCTGTTCAATGCCCGGGAACATTTGAACATCTTCGATATTCTGATTAAGAAGTTCATGCGATTTGCGTGCCATGAGGGGTAGCTTCCACATCGGAATATCATGCATTTTCATGATGGTCGGCGCGGGGAGCTGGCGCATTTTTGGGAGATCCTCGGGGTTGAAACGCTTGAGCTTGAAATGGTCGGCCAGCTGGTCCATCATCTTTAACATGTGCGGCATGGTGTCAGCCAGCGTGCCGTCAAAATCCAGAATGACCAGTTTCTTTTCCATCCCTTTATTATACCGATTCACCTCAATGACAACCAACCGTTTCTATACCAAATCTTCACAACTTCTTCACATGCTCAGGTTATCCTATGAACAACAAGATAAATAATGGTGAGTATAGGAAAAAACATGAAAACAAATAAACAGGTAAACAACTGGTGGATCGATGCAGTCTTAATGGTGGGCTACCTCTTTTGTTTCTACGTGGAATTCACGGGTGTCGCGGGGCACGAATGGCTGGGAGTCGGTCTCGCTGCGCTTACGCTGCTGCACTTCTGGCTACATTGGGATTGGGTGAAAGCCATCACGAAGCGCTTCTTCAAGGGCGCCAACGGGAAAAACCGCTGGTATTACGCGATCGACTTTCTGCTCGTGCTCGGTTTTGTGGTCATTCTTGAGACCGGCCTGGTCATTTCCACCTGGGTCAACCTCGCGCTGGACAATTACCTGGTATGGCTCAACCTGCACATCTATTCGTCCATCGCCACACTTGGGCTGCTTGTGATCAAGGTCGGGCTGCACTGGCGCTGGGTGGTGAACACAACCTCGAAGATTTTCGGTTCCACCCGTGCTCCAGCCCCGGCCGCGGCACCGGCAGTTGTGCCGGTTCGCGTGCCGAGCGACAGGCGCGGGGTGGAGCGGCGCGAATTCCTTGCCATGATGGGAGTGGTCAGCGTCGGTTCGCTGCTGGCGATTTCAAACGTCCTGTCAGAGAACCTGGTCACGAAACGGATCACCTCCGAGGCGCTCGCGGCCGCGGACGATGCAACAGCCCCCGCTTCTCAGACTGCCGTGCAGACCGCTGCTCCAACAAGCGCGCCAACAACCGCTGTTCAGAGCGCATCGGCGTCACAACCCGAACCGACCACCAGCGCGGTTTTACCCACCCCCACCAGCGCAGCAGCCGCCCCCACCCAGCAAGCTGTGGCTTCCTGCACATACCGCTGCGATGGTCACTGTTCCTTCCCGGGCAGATGCCGCCGTTACACCGACCAGAACAACAACGGTTTATGCGACCTGGGAGAGTGTTTGTAGGCGCTCCCCCAGAAAATAAAGAAATTCATCACTCACAGGATTGGTCAGGCTGCCTTGACCAATCCTTTCTTTTACCCTACTATAAAGAAACAGAGTACACGAGAGGGAGTTATTTTTTATCATGCATGGTTTAAGACGATTGGCTGCAACAGATGACGTGAAACCGGTCCTGACGTGGCCGTTGATCAGGCGCGTGCTTGGCTACGCGCGGCCTTATAGATTTCAACTGGTGGCGATCCTGCTGGTCATTACAGCCAGTTCCGGTCTGCACCTGCTGAACCCGCTCATCTTTCGAGAGATGATCGACCGAACCATCCCGGCGGGCAACCTCCGGCGCCTTGCGCTGCTGGCAGTCGCGCTGCTGCTGGTGGCTTTAACTAACGGTGTTTTGAGTGTAGTCAACCGCCGCCTGAGTTCAACCGTTGGAGAGGGCGTGATCTATGACCTGCGGGGGGCCTTGTACGCTCACCTGCAGCGCATGTCGCTGCGCTTCTACACCAACACCCGCGTCGGCGAGCTGATGAGCCGTTTAAACAACGACGTGGTCGGAGCGCAGAACGCGGTCAGCAACACGCTGGTGTCGCTCGTCTCCAACCTTGTACAGGTGGTGGCGGTGCTGGCAGTGATGCTTGCGCTGGAATGGCGCCTCACCCTGATCAGCCTGGCGATCGCTCCCTTCTTTATCCTGGTGATCCGAAAACTTAGCGGCAAACTGCGTGATCTCGTTCGCAACCAGCTGGAAGCCAACGCCTCGATGAACGCCATGATGAATGAAACCCTGAATATCGGCGGCGTGCTGCTGGTCAAGCTTTTCGGCCGGCAAAAACTGGAAACGGACCGCTTTAAGTCGCGCGCCGGCGCTGTGAGAGACAATGGGATCAAACGGTCGCAGCTGGGATCGGTCTTCATGGCCATCAGCGGGCTGCTGGCTGCCGTGGGCACCGCTCTGGTGTACGGTTTGGGCGGATATTTTGTGATCAAGGACTTCATCTCCATCGGTACGGTTGTGGCTTTTGCTGCTTACCTGGGCAACCTCTACGGCACGATCCAATCGCTGGCGAACGCCCCGGTGGATTTCGCTTCATCGATCGTCAGTTTTGAGCGTGTGTTTGAAGTGATCGATCTGCCCGCCGAAGTGAGTGAGAAACCCGAAGCCGGGGAGCTTATTGCGATCAAGGGGGATATTACCTTCGATCACGTCACCTTTACCTACCAGGCCGGCGACAAGAGCTTCCTGAGCGATGTTCACCGCTACGGCAGCATCGACAATGTGACGGCGGTGCTATCTGACACAGACCACGAACCCGAGGAAGAAAAGCGTTCGCAGGCCCGTGAAAACGCCCTTGAAGATGTTGATTTTCAAGTCAAAGCCGGGCAGCTGGTGGCCTTGGTGGGTCCCAGCGGGGCTGGCAAGACCACCCTCACCTATCTCATCCCGCGCCTGTACGATCCCTCCAGCGGCGCCATCCGCATCGACAACATTGATATTCGTGACGTCACGTTGGAATCCCTCACCTGCCAGATCGGCATGGTGACCCAGGAAACTCATCTTTTCCACGACACCATCCGCACCAACCTGCTTTATTCAAGCCTGGATGCCACCCAGGCAGAGGTCGAGGCAGCCTGCCGCGCGGCCAACATCCACAATTTCATCACTGAATTGCCGGACGGCTACGATACCGTTGTGGGAGAGCGCGGTTACCGCTTGAGCGGCGGCGAGAAGCAGCGCCTCTCGATCGCCCGGGTCATCCTCAAGGATCCGCGCATCCTGGTGCTGGATGAAGCCACAAGCAGCCTCGACAGCGAATCCGAAGCGCTGATCCAGGAGGCGTTGAAAAGGGTGATGAAGGGTCGCACGAGCATCGTGATCGCCCACCGCTTAAGCACCATCCTCGCCGCTGACCTGATCCTGGTGATCGACCGCGGAAGAGTGGTTGAGCACGGCACGCATCCCCAGTTATTAGAAATGAATGGTTTGTACGCCTCGCTGTACAACACCCAGTTCCGCAAAGGTCATCAACCCGTTCAGGGTGAAGCAGCCATTAGCCCCCCTGTATGAAAACCCCAGCCGTTAATGCGGGACGTAGTTCAGGGTAACATTAGAACAAACGCCGGTGAGCCCATCTCCCGGGCAGGCGTACACCTCGGCGGTGATATTCAAGCCGGTCGGGTCGCTGGTGAATCCGCCAGGGTCACAGGTCGAAACGATCGCGCTGCCTTTCACCGCGACATCTGTCATCGTGGCGTATTTCTTGTTGTGGCTCCATTGGGTGAAGGAGTCGCTGGTGTGCGTGAAAGGTGTGTCTATCCCCTGCACGTAATTTTGGATGCGTATGGATTGCAGCGCGAGGATGCCGTTATTGGTGATGGTGAAGTTTGCCGCGTAACCGCTGCCGCAAGATGTTAGCCCGGAATACTCAACGCTGAAAGTCGCCTGGGGGGGAAGGGTGGCTGTCTGGGTGGCTTCAGGCGTCGGTACTGGTGTGAAAACCTGCAGGGATCCAGTGTCACCCAATACTGTGGCAAATTCGTCCCAGATCCAGCACGCCTGTCCGTTTTGCTCAGGCTGCCGCACGTAGAAATAATCGCCAGCCGGGTTCCGGCCCAGCACCTCGAGTAAGGTACCGGCGCTGAAGGTGGTGAGGACCGGAAAATAGGTTGAGGCTCCCCTGCGGCAATTGGTATTCCCGGTGATCTGCAGCATCACTACCTGGACGGTTGGGGTCAGCGTGGGCGCTTCGGTGAGCGTCGGCGTCTGCGTGAGGGTGGCTGTGGCAGTCGGCGTTTCTGTGGGCGGAGCGAGGTAGGTCATCGTCAGACCCACTTCCTGCGCAACAGCGGTCATGGACCCGGCGACCAGGGTATGCAGCTCATTTTCGCCGATTGGCGCGGCCGGAGCCAGCGCCGCACAGGCGCTGATAAGAACCAACCCGATCAACACGAATCCGATCCCTGCTGTACGAAATCTCATATCACCATACTCTGTAACGAAGTTTCAACGGCTTCCCACAACCTCTTACGGGGTGAAGGTGATGGTTTGGGTTTGCGAAGTTCCAGTAAGCCCGTCATTGGCATACAGCGTGACCGTGGCCGTGAAGCTTCTGCCAGCCGGGTTGTAGTTTAGCTGCCCCGGGTTCACACAGGCGACCCTCGATCCCTCGCCATAGACCAGGTCTCCCTGCTCGTTGGCCACGTCAATAACCCCGCCATCGGTTCCGCGGAAGGTATCAGAGGTATGAGTAGAGGTCAGGCTGTTGGTGTTGTCCCTGAGGACAACCTTGACCGACCGCCAGATGAGGTTGCCGGTGTTGGTGATATAAAGCTGGATCCCGTATAGAGGTCCGTTCACCTGGACATCTAGAAAGCTTACAGTGAATCCCGCCGGGGCGGTAGTGTTCGTCGCGGTGGCGTTCACCGTGGGGGTTGGCTGTGGTGTGTACACCGGTAAAACCTGTATATCCCCTTCTATCGTGGCGTAACGGTTCCACAACCAGCATTTTTGACCGTAAATAGTGGGGAAATTCACCAGGTAGTAATCGTCCCATGGATTGCGCGCCACGGCCTGCACCCTTTGCCCCTGGTTAACCGTGCCCATCAACTCATACATCCCGCCCGGCCCTGAGCGGCAGTTGGTGTTTTGGCTGACGGACAACCACACCCCCTCAGCGGTTGGTGTAAACAAAGGTTCCGGGGTTAATGTCAGCGTCGGGGTCTCGAGAATGACCTCCTGGGTCAGCGTCATTGTGGCTGTTGGTTCTGCGGGGGGCGGCGCCTGGGTTTGCACCACTGCTCCCTGCGCAAGGGCTGTCTGCGTGTTCGCCAATTGGGTCATGGCAACGTTCAGCGCCACCTGGGTTTGTATCATGGAATCGGAAGAACCACCCGTGTTGGTCAGGTTGCATGATGCCAGCGTGAACGTGCTTACAAGCAGTACCAGGAAGATGGATAACATTTTCATTTTTACCTCCGTGCATCATGCCATTGCGTGAAAAAACCCGAACTTACTTCATGCAGGGACCCTGTTGACAATTTCAGCCCCAGTCTTAAATCAACAGCCAAAACTTACCGTACATACCCGCGCAGACCCTGTCAGGGTACAAAAGTGATCGTCTTGGAAAGCGGTGTGCCGGTGCGTCCATCCTTGGAGTACATGGTGATGGTCGCGGTAAAACTATGCCCGGCGGGGTTGTAATCCATCGCGCCGCTCATTCCGATCACCGCCACACGCGAGGATTCCCCGGTAGCCAGGTCATTCTGGGTGTTGCCTGTATCCAGTACCCCGCCGTCGATTCCACGGAACAGATCCGACTCAAAGATGAAGTTCCGCGAATTGGCGTTGTCCTTCATCGAAACCACGATCGACTGCCAGACGAGCCCCCCGGTATTCTTTACAAAGAACTGAATGAAGTACATTCCAGAGTCTGTTTGTGTGTTCAGATAACTGACGGTGAAATCAACCGGTGCGGTGGTCGCGGTGGGGGTGACGGCTGGCGTGGGTGTTGGTTGCGGGGTGAACACCGGCAGGATGTTAAGCTCTCCGCTGACCGTGGAGTAGCGGCTCCACAACCAGCAGTACTCGTTGTAAGGTGTCGGATAACGGACATAAAAATAATCGTCGTACGGGTTGCGGGCAGAGGCCTGCACGCTTTCACCCTTTTTGATCGTCGCCAATAACTCGTACATCGAACCCGGCCCTGACCGGCAATTGGTGTTCTCATTGAGCGTCAGCCACACCCCTCCCTCAGTGGGGGTGAGGGAAGGCTCAGGCGTAAGCGTGTTTGTGGGTTGCTCGAGCGGGGCAGCGGTGAGGGTGGCGGTCGGCTGCGCGGGCTGCGTGGCGGGTTGAGCCATGGCGGTCAGCGTTCCGGCAACCTGCGTCAACGCCACATTCAACGCGATTTGTGTTTGCATCACCGAAACTGTCTGGTCATTGCTGCGAACAGGCAGGTTACACGAAGCGAGCAGCAGGGATAAGACCAATAGAACTGAAAATAAGCGCCACTTTCTCATGAATACCTCCCGTCGATTTTTCCTCTATACCTATCATACCTGTTCAAACATCAAAATACAACCGGCTGGTGAAGATTGAGAGGATTTTGAAATCAGGGCGCGGCTGCGCTGGTCGTGTATGGCCGGAAGCGTGAAAATGACCCCGCGGCAGCTTTACGCATGCCCCCGCTGGCAGGGCTGACAAGGTAGTCGCACCCATTGCGGTGCAGCAGGGGGATGCGCTTTCGTTTGAACATGTAATGCGCACGCACTTCCTCCGAGAGCTCCACGTAGCTATCAAAGTCTTCCAGCCAGGTCTCAAAAATCCGGTCATAGGTGTTGAAGAATTCCCGCCTGTAATCCGCGGTGACCTGGTCGAGATGGCTGATCACCCAGCAGGTGCCGCGGAATTCCCAGTCGTAAGTCATCCCTATAAAGCGGAAATCCGGTGTGATGTAGGGGAAGAACGGGAACTGCCGGCAGCTGACCGCCCTGAAATCTCTTTCGCAGTGGTCAGGTCCCGCGCAGGCCATCAGGCGTAAATGGGCAGGGGTTTGCTGTTCGAGTTCAGCCCGGTTGCCCGGTTCCCGCTCGCATTCGTCTCCGCGCCAGGCGTGCCACAGGGAGGTGTGCTGCCGAAGGTACTTCCATTCCGCCTGATAAGCCACCGGCACAGCGCAGCAGATGTCACAACAGAATGGTTTTCCTGAAGGATTGTGCGGGGCGCATATCCTGCCGCAATCGATGGGTACGACCGGCGCGCTAAACCCCGCGTAAACCTCGCCGAAATCAAGCCGGTTGCGCGTCAACTTCATCAACCTGCGGTTGAAAACGTTCCTGGCGGCCAAGCTTCAAGTGCAGCGCGTAATACGCGAGCGCAGAAACAGCGCACAGCGCTCCGCCGATATACCACAACAGGTTGGGGTTGTAGTTATCCAGGATGACCCCGGCAGCGCCCGGACCGATCGTGGCGGGGATCATCCACACGATCCCGAACATGCCCATATAGCGTCCGCGCATCTCCTCCGGCGCGAAGTTCACCGCCAGCGTCTGGCTGGTGGGCACAACGACCATCTCACCGATCGTGATCACTACGATGGCCGCCACAAACAGCCAGTAAGCCGTTACAAAACCGAACATGCTGAAGCCAAGCATATAGAACAACGTGCCAACCGCCATCAACAGGAACGGGGCTTTCTTTTTTATCATGCGGGTTACGCTGAACTGGAACAGGATGACCACCACCGCGCTGGCGGTGAGTAGAAAGCCGTAACCGGAAGGCTGAATGCCATGATTATCGCGCAGATAGACCGACAGCGAGTTATACATCTGCTGGTACACCACGCCCATCAACATGCCCGCCACCAGGAAGGCCATGAAAGCCGAGTTCTTCAATACTTTTCCATAACCGGCGAATGTTTGGAAGATATTTTCATGCTGCTCAGCATCATGCCGCTCGGGCATGGTTTCCGGGATGAGTAAATAGAACAGGAAAGCCACAATGCAGCTGATAACTGCGTCAATGATGAAGAGGGCTAAGAATGACCTGCCCGCGACAAAGCCGCCGATGCTCGGACCAATGATCCAGGCGAGGTTGCCCACCACGCGCATAATGCCGAAGCCTTCCTGTCTCTGGTGCTCCGGCAGGATGTCCGCGATCATCGCGCTGTGAGCCGGTCCGGCGATATCCGAGAGCAGCCCGATGCCGATCGCCAGCGGCACCAGCATGGCGTACGTGCTCACAAAGCCCAGCGCCAGGGTGCTGACGGCGCTGAACACCAGCCCGAAGATGATCAACTTGCGCCGTCCGAATTTATCGGTCAGCGCGCCGCCGATCATTTGACCCACCAGACCAGCAATCGAAAACAAGCCCAGCACGATGCCGGCTTGCGTCATTCCCACTCCGAATTTTTGCGTGATGTAGAGCGAGAAGAACGGGAAGAGCATCGTCCCCCCAACATGGTCAATGAACGAAACGCCCACCACCAGCCAGAAGCGGCGTGGGAATTCCCTGGCAATCTTTTTAAAATTCATGTTCAACACGTCGGCAGCATCTCCCAAGAGAAAAACAATCATACCACCAACCCATTTCAGCACATGAAGGAAATCTGACAATTTCGTCAATTGGACAGGCAAGGAGAAAGGTTTTTGAGCCGGGAGTGTTTTTCCGTATAATATGTACAATCATTGCTTCACCCTGACCGAAAAGCGAGGAAAAGATGACGGATATCCTGATCAGCCTGGTGATCGTCGTTGTAGTCAGTATTGGCGTGATTCTCATATTTGTGATCACCGGGCGGAATAAGAAGAAAAAGGAAGACGCCCTGGATCTGTTCGCCCAACAACAGGGTTGGGATATTGAAAAGGTCAACACTCCCAATCAGCATGGGTTTCGCCTGCGGGGAACCGGTTGGGTTTATGAGACGCTGTCCAGCACAGACCCCGCCGCGTCGGACAATTCCGCCAATCCCGCCTCTCATCTCAACCGCTGGACCAGTGATCACGCGGTTTCAAGGCAGGGCATGGTTTTGATCGGACCGAAACTCCCCTCTGTAGACCTGGGCGGGTTTGGCGATCTTCTGCTGCAAAAAGCGTTGGAGAAGTTGCTGGGCGATCGGGCAGGCGACGCGGCCGGATTGCACGAGGTCAACCCCGGGCGAATCTCACTGGCAGAGCGGTATTCTGTCTGGGCGGTGAACGAGGAGGCAGCACGCGAGGTGATCACCCCTGAAGTGGAAAACTCGCTGCTGAAATGGCATCATAAGGAGCTGCCAGTGGTCAAGGTCGCCCCCATGGGAACCGAGATCATCACCCGTCAATCCAGGATGGACACACCGGAAACCATCCAACAGGTGATCGACCTTGGCAACGCGCTTCTTGGCGTTTAGGAGATCAGGTACAGCCAGCCGGTATTGATCGCCAGGGTGACGAGGGTGATGACGAACCCCGATTTGAAATACTGCCAGAAACTTAAATCCACGCGGTAGCGCGCTGCGGTTTCTGCCACAATCAGGTTGGCGACCGAGCCGAGCAGGGTGAGATTGCCTGCCAGGGTCGACGCGGATGCCAGCGCCAGCCAGCCGTCCGCCAGGTTGAAGAAACCTTCTAGTATGAGGTTGGCAGTCAGGATCATCATGCTGAAAAGCAGGATGATGGTATTGAAATCAATGTAGCCGGGTAATTTATCGAAAGACACCTGCCCGGTCACCAGCAGAAGCGCCACCCCCATCAGCGCAATGGTCGTGCGGTTGGACTTGATGATGGGATAGCGCCCGATGGCAATTCCCAGGAAGGTGACCAAAACGATCACGCTCGTGATCCACGGGTTGGGCTGCATGCCCTGTATCAAACATTCACTCGTTCGGATTGGATGGGCGTAATTGACTGTAAACATTTACGATAAATTGGATATAATTGATCATGTTCGCGGTCTTTCCGCTGAATGTATTGGCGGTTGAAACCAAAGGAGCATTAATGACCAGTTTATGGGTGGCATTGATTACCGGGCTGACGACAGGCGGGCTGAGCTGCATGGCGGTTCAAGGCGGTCTACTTGCCAGTTCGCTCGCCAGCCAGATCGAAAAAGACCTGGCCGCCGGCAGCATTGGGTCAAAGCGTAAACTGTCGCCCCACATCGCGCTGCCCATCGCACTTTTTCTCACGGCCAAACTGGTGGTATATACCCTGCTCGGCGCGTTATTGGGAGGCCTGGGGCAGATGCTTCAGATCACCCCCACCGCCCAGGCGATTCTGCAGTTCGTGATCGCCATTTTCATGCTCGGCAACGCGTTGCGCATGCTCAACGTTCACCCTGTCTTTCGTTATTTTTCCTTCGAGCCCCCGGCGAAGATCACCCGTTTCATCCGCCGGCAATCGCGCAACAACTCATCTGCCATCACATCACTCTTTCTCGGCGCTCTCACCGTCCTGATCCCGTGCGGTGTGACGCAGACGATAATGGCAGCGGCGCTCGCTTCAGGAAACCCATTGACCGGCGCGGCTTTGATGTTCGCATTCACGCTTGGAACGAGTCCCGTGTTCTTCGTGCTTTCATATTTTGCCACCCGCCTTGGCGCGCTCGCTGAGAAATATTTTGTACGCATTGTCGCCGCCGCTCTGATCCTGCTTTCGGTACTGTCATTTGACACCGGCCTGAACCTGCTCGGCTCGCGGTATTCTCTCACCCGCCTCGCTAATAATCTCCGGAGCGGGAGCCAGGCTGAACTGGCCAACCAACCCACCGTAACAAGCATTAACGAAACGCTGCTGGTACTAAATGCCCTGGATGACGGTTACAAACCCAAAACCCTCCACGCACCGGCCAACACGCAGCTCATATTACAGGTGGTCACGCAGGATGTTCATTCCTGCTCCCGGGCATTCCTCATCCCCGGGCTAGATTACGGGGTCATCCTGCAGGCTACCGGCACCCAGGAGGTGGAGATTCCCGCCCAGCCGCCAGGCACGGTTCTCCCATTCACCTGCTCTATGGGAATGTACACCGGCGAAATCATTTTTGACCTGTGAGAACGCGGTCAGACCGGACTACAAAGCGATGAAAATGAATTTTCGGGTTGAAGATATGCATTGCGTGAACTGCGCGATGCGGTTGCAGCAATTGGAGGATGACCTGCCTGGCGTCATCGCGGTGGACGCCAGTTACCGCAGGCAAAAAATGAGCGTGCAATTTGACGAGACCCGGGTTTCTGCCACGGAGATCATTGCCGCCGCGCAGCGCCTGGGGTACACCATCCGCCCGGAATAAAAACAGCAGGTCCGCGGGGGACCTGCCGATTAAGTTCAGTATGAGCTATTTTCAGGTGGCCCCGTGCCAGGCCGCCCGCTGTTATATTTCGCTTTTTAGCTCTCTGAGATGGTAATGCTCTCGATCACGTCGCCGGTGAAATCGGGGAATTGCTCAGGGTCGCGCAGGGTGATGCCTTTTACCACGTCCATGCCGCTGATAACCTGCCCAAATATTGTGTAGCCGCCGTTCAACCTTTCGACCGGTGCAAAGGTGATGAAGAACTGGCTGCCATTCGTATCCCGCCCGGCGTTCGCCATCGCCACCACGCCTTCTTTATCAAAGGTCAGGTCGCTGTCTTCATTGACAAATTCGTACCCCGGTCCGCCTCCGCCGGTGCCGGTCGGGTCCCCGGTTTGCGCCATGAACCCCTGCAACACGCGGTGAAACGTCACACCATCGTAATAACCTTCGCGCGCGAGAAACACAAAATTATTCACCGTAAGGGGCGCCTTGGCGGGATACAGTTCGATAACGAACTCACCGCCCTTCTGCATTTTTACAGTTGCCAGGTATTGCATGTTCACATCGATCGTCATCGGTGGCGGATTGTCGTACTGGAGAACAGCTGGTGCTTCTGTGATCGTGGGCACCGGGTTGGCATTGCGCTGCTTGATGATCGTGCCGATCAGGATGGATACTGCCAGCAGTAGAACAATGATA
>CAYYBP010000032.1:0-18227 GCA_964470275.1 uncultured Anaerolinea sp.
ACTATGCGTTGCCGGGGATCAACACGCTTTTAGAAGACAATGGATACACATACGTTGGCACAGAATCCATCTCGGTGGATACTGATAACGGCCTGGATATCCTTGACGTGGGTACGATGGGGCTTGTCAGTGATTACGACACGATAAACAGCACGGAAGGTGTGGACGTCATCGCGGACAAGGTTTTCATCTCCGGGGTGAATTTTGCCCGTGTGCTCGATGTGTCTGCGCTTCCTGTCCTCTCGCTCATCTATACTACCAGTGGTCCGATGATCGGAGCGGATATTGCCGGCTATCGCAACTACTTCATGACGGCTGATCATGAACTGGGTCTCACCTGTTTCAGATGGACTGCTGCCTACACCGAACCCCCGGTAATCACCTCAATTTCGCCAACCCTGAAGCAGGCTGGCAGCGCCGGGTTCACCCTGACGGTGAACGGCGCACAGTTCACCAACAGCAGCAAAGTATCCTGGAACGGTTCCGTATTGCCCACCACCTATGTAAGTTCAACGAAATTGACGGCTTTAGTGGATTCTGCAAAATTATCTACTACTACAATTGCGGAGATCACTGTGGACGGTTCTGACCCCGCGCTCTTCACAGTTTACTCCTTTGCCGACGTATTGCCCACCCACCCGTTGTGGCGCTACGTGGAAGGCTTCTTCGCCAAGGGCATCACGACGGGTTGCGCGGTCAATCCCCTCAGGTACTGCCCTGACCGCGGTGTGACGAGGGCCGAAATGGCGGTCTTTATCCTGCGCGCCAAGGATGGGTTGGCGACCCCCATCCCGGACCCGGAAAACGTGGGTATCTTCGCGGATGTACCAACCACAGGCAAGGAGTGGATGAAGCCGTGGATCGAGGAGTTTTACGGGCAGGGGATTACAACGGGCTGCGCGGTGAATCCATTGAAATTCTGCCCGGAGCGTGGAATTACCCGCGCCGAGATGGCGGTATTTCTGCTGCGCGCATTGAATGGTCCAGGAACACCGACCCCCAGTCCTGCATACGTGAATACCTTTGTTGACGTGCCGACACCCGGTAAGGAATGGATGAAACCCTGGATCGAGTACTTCTATGAGAAGGGGTATACCACCGGCTGTGGCGGAACGCCTGGTGTGGACCTGCGCTACTGCCCCGATCGCGGCGCCAACCGCGCCGAGATGGCGACCTTTATCGACCGTATCTTTGGCTTTGGGCAATTGCCTTGAGTGTGTCATGGTAGAATGACAGCCTGATAGACATTTTCAACATCCGGCGATAACCGGATGTTGATTTTTATAGATACCGTGCAATAATGATACTGGATGCCCATCGAGGGGAATATTGTATCGCAGCCAGGCAGCCGTACCGTGAGCGTTCATTTGTGGAACCGAAAAGGAGGGAACTCGAATGAAAAAACTACGCGATTTTCGAATTCTGCCTGTATGCCTAAGCCTGGTGATGGTATTCGCCCTGTTCTTTGGCGCACCGGCACAGCCTGTCTCTGGTTTTACCTGGGTGGTTACCAAAGTGGCGGATACCAATGATGGAGTGTGCAGCCTTACCGATTGTTCGCTGCGTGAAGCCATCGCTGCGGCGGCAGGCAGCGGGGATACCATTGTCTTCGCGGACGCGATCGAAGGCGGTACCATCCACCTGGGGTCTGAGATCGTGATCAACAAGAGTGTGACCATCGATAATTCCAATCACGCGGTGATCTTTGTCCTCAACAGCGATTGGGATCATCGCACGTTCACCGTAAATGCAGGAAAATGGCTTACCTTAAAAAAATTGGTATTTTCTTCGGGCCAGGAGAATGCCCCAAATGTTGGCGGGTTCATCCTGAATAACGGCGGCACAGTGACCATTTATGATTGTGCCTTCGACAACGGCGGAGCTTCCAAAGGTGGGGCCATATACAACGAATCCGGTGGAACAGTGAATATATACAACTCAAGGTTCTATAGTGTACAAGCCCCTTATTCCTCGGGTGGATATGGAGGGGCGATTTATAACAAGGGTACCGTGAACCTGACAGAGAGCTTATTTGAGAATTGTTTTGCGGATACTTTCGGCGGCGCAATCTATAACGAGGGAACGCTTTCAGCTGACTCAACCGCATTCAAGTCGACTGGCTCATTAAAGTCCGGTGGAGGGGCAATTTACAACGCCGAAGGGGCGACCGCGACCATCATTAACAGCACCTTCACTGAGAACACCTCGGTTTCTCATGGCGCCGCCATTCGCGGCTCAGACGCGAGCAACCTGTACGTTACCAACTCGACCTTCTCAGGCAATGACGCGAATGGCAATGTCGGCGGGATCTATACCGGCGGCAACCTGACCATGGCGAACACCATCCTCGCCAACACCGCGGATGGCGGGAAGGACTGTTATGCCTCTGGCGCGACGAAATCCTTTTATAACAACCTGATCGAGAACAACTCCGCTGGCAGCGGCGCATGCGGTACACCCGTTTCGACATCAGATCCTTTACTCGGGGCATTGGAGTATCTACCAGGATACATTCGCTACCTACCCATTCCTTCAAACTCCCCCGCGGTGGATGCCGGGGATGACGCGACCTGCGTTGCCACCGACGCGCGCGGTGTGCCGCGCCCGTTCGGTGCGCATTGCGACATCGGCGCTTATGAATACGCCCCTAACCCGGTCATCACTTCCCTCAGCCCCGGATTTGTGATGGCGGGCTCGCCCGGGTTCTTCCTCTTTGTGAACGGCACCGGTTTTCACACCAGCTCAGTTGTTCAGTGGAACGGGGCGGACCTGGATACCGTCTTTGTAAGTACGACCCAGATCAAAGGCAAAGTGGACGCGCCTGATGTAGCCGAGACTTCGGAAATTGCGGTCACTGTTGAGACGGCTGGCGCGACCAATCCAGTGTCAGACCCGGCGCCATTCTACGTCCACTCATTCGCTGACGTGCTACCCACCCATGTATTGTGGCGTTATGTTGAGGGCTTTTACAAAAAAGGGATTACCACTGGCTGCGCGGTTAACCCCCTCAGGTACTGCCCCGACCGCAGCGTGACGCGCGCCGAGATGGCGGTCTTCATCCTGCGGGCGTGGCACGCCAACGACGCTTCACCGTATACACCTGCGGATGACCCGGAAGATCCATTCGTGGACGTGCCGGCGGCGGGCAAGGATTGGATGGAACCCTGGATTGAGGCATTCTATAAGGAAGGGTTCACCACCGGCTGCGGCGGAATTACCCCGGGTGTGGACCTGCGTTACTGCCCGGAGCGCAACGTGACCCGCGCGGAAATGGCGGTATTCCTTATTCGTGCCAAATCAGGGCCTTCTATCAACCCGGTACCCGATCCCAGCTGGGTGGACGCCTTCATCGACGTGCCCGTTCCGGGGAAGGAGTGGATGAAGCCGTTCATTGAATACTTTGCCTATATGGGGTATACCACCGGCTGCGGCGGCACCTACGGCATTGACCTGAAATACTGCCCGGAGCGCCTTGTGAACCGCGCCGAGATGGCCACCTTCATCGACCGGGTATTCAATTTCCCGCAAAAGCCGTGAACGATCGGGTTTTGGTAATGCGAGGGCAGCGATGCCCTCGCATTTTTGATAAGAAAAAAATGCATCAAAAAAGGGAAAAGTATATATACTATTTGCAGGGTCATCTTTTCCCTCTCCCAAAACATGTCTGACGAGCCAATTGAATATCCGCCATTGTCTAGTGAGTTAAGAGGAGTAATTTATGAAACACATCAGGATCACGCTGCTCTACATCGCTGTTCTCTTAATTGGGTTTTCAAACCTGTCCGTGATACCCGCTCAAGCTGCGCAGGTCGGGGTGCTGTATGTGAAAACCGGGGGAACCAGCACTACCTGCATGACATGGGATGACGCCTGCGACCTTCAGCAGGCGCTTTCCATAGCTAGCACCGGCAGCGAGGTGTGGGTGGCGGCTGGAACCTACAAGCCTACCACCTCGACCGACCGTAACGCGACCTTTGCGCTTGAATCTGGCGTGGAGATCTACGGTGGCTTTCCAGCGGCGGGCGGGAACTGGGACTCGCGGGACCCGGAAGCCAACCTCACCATCCTCAGCGGGGATATCGACAACAACGACAGCCAGACACCGATCGTTACCGACATCCACACGGTCACAGGCAACACCCTCAACAGCCGACACGTTGTCACCGGAAATGGCGTTGACACCACCGCCGTGCTGGATGGGTTTACCATCACCGCAGGATACGCTATAGGGACTCAACAGGAGTGCTATGGCGGAGGAATGCTCAATACCAATGGCAGCAGCCCGACGCTGCACGATCTTGTTTTCACCGGCAATTATGCGTTTGGCAACGGTGGAGGAATGTATAACGAAATTGCCAGCAATCCTGAGATGGATGACATCCTCTTTTCCAACAATAACGGGAATAATGGCGCTGGGATGTCCAACTCATATAGCAACCCGGTATTGAGCAATGTCACCTTCACCGCTCATTCCGGGATGTATGCCGGTGGAGGGATGTCGAATTTTGGCAGCAACCCGACGCTGACGGACGTCATTTTCAGAGATAATCATGTCATCCTGGATGGCGGTGGGATGTACAACTCTGGCAGCAATCCCGTTCTCACCCGGGTGACTTTCGACAACAATTCAGCAATCTGGACCGGATTTGATGGTGGAGACGGCGGCGCGATCTACAACGCTGGCAGCAGCCCGATCCTGCAGGATGTAACAATCACAAATAATACTTCCTCCGATTACGGTGGTGGGATTTCCAACCGTTTCTCCAGCAATCCGGTGTTGACGGATGTAACCCTGTCGGGCAATGTTGCCAATAGGCTTCATGGGGGAGGAATATATAACGATGCTTCCAGCCCGGTATTATTGCGGGTTACCCTGAGTGGGAATACTGCTACCAATGGCAGCGGAGGCGGCATTTATAACTACAAGTCCAATACCACACTCACCGACGTCACCATTGATGACAACACCGCCCAGGACTATGGCGGAGGCATTTTCAACGCTGGATCTTATTCAGAGCCAAGCAATCCCGTGTTGAACCGGGTAACGATCTCGAACAACGAGACCATCGGTGTGGGAACTTACCCACTGCCCGAAAACGTCGGAGATGGTGGAGGGATGTATAACGACGAGTGGTGCCCTCCCTGACCAACGTCATCTTCTCAGGGAATAGAGCCATCCGTGATGGTGGCGGGATGTACACAAACCAAGCCAGCACGCCGGTTCTGTTCAACGTTCTGTTCGTCGGCAACTACGCTGACTCCGATGGCGGTGGGATCTACAGCATCTCTGCCAGCCCGGTGCTGACCAATATCACCTTCTCGGCCAATACCGCGAACAGCGACCGCGGCGGCGGCATGTATACCTACAACGGCGCGGTCAGCATAACCAACGCCACCTTTTCTGGTAACAGCGCAAACCCCTATTATTCGAGCGGCGGCGGGTTATTTAACGGGGGTAACTTCGCGGTGACTGTGAAGAATTCGGTTTTTTGGGCAAACTCACCCAATCAGATCGCGGCCGCCGCAACGACGAATGTCACGTACAGCACGGTGCAGGATGGGTTCACTGGCGAGGGCAATCTCTCGACAGACCCTGTGCTTGGCAGCCTGGCGGATAACGGCGGTTTCTCGATGACACACGCACTGATGGCAGGCAGCCCGGCGATTGACAGCGGCAACCCGGATATCGCAGCCTGCCCGGCCATTGACCAGCGTGGGTATATCCGCCCGGCTGATGGCGATGCTGACGGCACCGCTAGGTGCGATATGGGCGCCTACGAAGCCGGTTCACGCCTGCCGGTGATCACCCTTTCGACCGCCGGCGATGGATCGATACTGGCGGACCCCGACCAGGAGTATTACAACTACGGTGACGAGGTGACTCTCACCGCGGATCCTGCAGACGGCTGGAATTTCGCCGGTTGGGATGGCGATGCCAGCGGGACAGATTCCCCATTGACTGTTACCGTGACAGGCGATCTTTCCATCACTGCCATCTTCGTCCAGGGCGATCCTGAAATTCATTATGTTAAACAAGATGGCGTGGGCAACTGCGGCTCCTGGGCGCAGGCCTGCAGGCTGCCCGTTGCCTTGATGCTCGCGAACAGCGGCGACCAGGTGTGGGTGGCGGAGGGTACCTATCTGCCAACCACGTCATTTGACCGTGCGCTATCGTTCTCTTTGAAATCCGGTGTGGCGCTGTATGGCGGTTTTCCGGCAGCAGGTGGAGAGTGGGCTTCGCGCGATCCGCAAGTGTACCATTCGATCTTGAGCGGTAACATTGGCGAGAGTGGCACACAGGCAGACAACAGCTACCATGTCGTCACAGCCGATGGTGTTGGCAGCACCGCCATCCTGGATGGGTTCACCATCAATGGCGGCAACGCGAACGGGGCTATTCCGGACAACAACGGCGGCGGATTGTACCTCGAGTCCAGCAGCCCGACCCTCACCAATCTCGTCATCAGCGGCAACTCTTCAGAATTTGGCGGGGGGATGTATGCCAACGCCGGTACACCCGACGTCAGCAATGTCGAATTCACGGGGAATTACGCCGTTTCATTTGGCGGCGGGTTATACCTGGAATCCAGCAACGCAGTCATCCAGATGGCGTTGTTCAGGGATAACGAAGCGCAGTTCTACGGAGGTGGAATTCACAATAACCTCAGCAGCCCGCTTCTCGAAAATGTTACCATTTCCACGAACACCTCCGCATACGGAGGTGGAATGACGAACGTTAACCAGAGCAATCCCTCCCTGCTCAATGTCACTATCACCGGTAATACCACCGCTGATTACACCGGAACTGAAGGCGGCGGCGCGATGTACAACCAGTATTCCTGCACCCCGGTGATTCGCAACAGCATCATCTGGGGGAACGACTCTGTCCAGATTAAGAACACAGATATCGACTACCACGCTGAGATTTATTACAGCATCGTGCAGGGTGGCTGCCCGGCCTCCTCGGAGTGTGAGGACCTTTTAAGCGTGGATCCTCTGCTTGGCAGCCTGGCGGATAACGGCGGATTCACCCAGACCTACGCGCTGGGTGCGGGCAGCCCGGCGGTCGAAGCGGGTGACCCTGACCCCGCGTTCTGCCCGGCTACTGACCAGCGCGGCGTACCCCGCCCGCTGGACGGGGACGGCGACGGCACGCCGCTATGTGACATCGGCGCATATGAAGCCTCCGGCAAGCCGGTGATCACCTCGCTCAGCCCGACGAGCAAGCAGGCGGGATCTTCGCAATTCACCCTGACGGTCAACGGGATTGAATTCAATGATACCTTGAAGGTCTACTGGAACGGGACTGAGCTGCCGACCACATATGTGAACGGGTCGCAAGTAACAGCCACCGTCACCGCGCCCCTGGTCGCGGCAGCAGACATCGCTGAAATTACAGTCGGCACTGCCAGCGCCCAGCTATTCTACGTGTATTCCTTCGCCGATGTTCCACCCACACATACTCTGTGGCGCTACGTGGAGGGCTTCTTCGCCAGGGGCATCACCACCGGTTGCGCGGTTAACCCCCTCAGGTACTGCCCTGACCGTGGTGTCACCCGTGCTGAAACGGCCGTGTTCATCCTGCGCGCGATCAACGCGGATGATCTGCCCTACACCCCGTCGCCTGCCGTAACCGGCATCTTTGCAGATGTGCCGGTGCGAGGGAAGGAGTGGATGAAACCGTGGATCGAGGAATTCTACGAGCTTGGTATCACCACCGGCTGCGCATCAGCCCCGATGAAGTACTGCCCAGAACGCGGGGTGACCCGCGCCGAGATGGCGGTCTTCCTGCTGCGGGCAAAATATGGTACTTCCTATATCCCCGAAGATGTAGAACCGGATGTCTTTATCGATTTGCCTGCCGCAGGGAAAGACTGGATGGAGCCGTGGATCGAGCAATTCTATAAACTTGGATATACCACCGGATGCGGCGGAACGGTGGAGGGGATTGACTTGAAATACTGCCCGGAGCGCGGCGCCGACCGGGTTGAGATGGCCACGTTTATCAGCAGGATCTTTGGTTTCCCCGAAAAGCCTGACCTGCCGTAAGCACCTTTCCTGAAATATTCTGATGAGGGCGTGACTGCCCTCATTTGGTTTAACTTGTATTTCATTCCAAAATTGGGTAATATGAAAATATACTCCCGGTGATTCATCGCGGAAGAGTAAAGATTTCCCTGTTTCACACACAACCCAACCGGGAAGAAAGGGCGTCGAATTTGCCGGGATTGGGGTGAACACCAGCGCTGACCGGTGGGGTCGGAACCCTTTTCCACGGGTTTCCTGTGCCAGGGAGGTGGAATGATGAATAACAGAACCTTGCTCTTAAAACTCCTATCTATCTGCATCGCGTTGTCTTTGGCTGTATCGCTTACCGGGCAGGTCGCCGCGGCGCAGCAGGGCTCACCCTTGCAGCAGGACGATGGCGGCGGAAACGGGGATCTGGAGGTCGGGGTGGAGGGGGCCGGCGCGAGGATCATCGTCTACTTATCGGCTAACACGGTCCAGGGAACCGGTTGGCAGGTGGGCGAGGAGGTTTTTGTATATATTAATGACCCTGACACCGGACCTGGATGGGATTACTCCAGTTCCGCGGTTCCTAACGGGAGCGGGCTCGTTTATTTTAATGATATCCCGTTTGACCTTGAACCAGGTATGTATGTGACCATGATATCAGGGCCTACCACCAGGGGGCACACCATCTTTGACCTCCGCATCACATATGTGAGCGAGTCCTTGGACGAGGTTGGAGGTCACACATCCCCGGTTACACCAACCGTCTACGTAACGGCCAGCACAGATGGTGTGACCTCCGCAAAGACCGTTTCGGTCACTGGTGCTGGAAATTGGCTGGCGAATTTCAAGAACGAGGTGGATATTAACCACCGCACGTATTTTATCGTTGCCCAGTTTGATGCCCAGGATAATGTGACCCAGGTAAACTGGTGGATCAACCCGCCGCCGGTGCACGATGACATTTACCAACCGATCAATATCCCTTCTGTCCCATGGTCACATTCAGCCAATACAACCTCGGCTTCTTACGAGGTTGACTGGGAGCCGGAATTCAGCGCCTGCGGGCAGGCTGAGGGCAATGCCAGCGTGTGGTATAAATTCCTCCCGGCTGCAACGGGTGAGTTGACCATCGACACCTTCGGCAGCAATTACAACACCATGCTGGGGGTGTGGGCGGGCTTTCCCGGCAGCAGCGGCGTACCTATTTTGTGCAACGATAACGCTGGCGGGACGCAGCAGTCAAAGGTAACCCTTGCCTACACCGCGGGTGTTTACTACTACATCGGGGTCGCCCAGAAGGGTTTTCCGCAGATGGGAGGGCAGCTGAAATTTCATGTCACCAGTTTCGCGGATGTCGCCGGCAGCCATCCCTTGTGGCGCTTCGTTGAGGGGTTTTATGACAAAGGCATCACCACAGGCTGCGCGGTCAATCCGCTCAGGTACTGCCCGGACCGCGGCGTGACGCGCGCTGAGATGGCAGTCTTTATCCTGCGCGCCATGAATGTAGGAGTGCCGGGGTACACACCTGTGGACATTGATCCGGATATCTTCGCGGACGTGCCGGTGGCGGGTAAGGAATGGATGGAGCCGTGGATCGAGCAGTTCTACGCCCTCGAGATCACCACCGGTTGCGCGTCGGGCCCTCTGCGTTATTGCCCTGAACGCGGCGTGACCCGCGCCGAGATGGCGGTCTTTCTGCTAAGAGCGGATAAGGGAAAATATTATGTTCCTGCGGACGTCAATCCGGATCCGTTTATCGATGTGCCCGTTGACGGCAAAGAGTGGATGGAGCCGTGGATCGAGCAATTCTATGCGGAAGGGTACACCACCGGCTGCGGTGGGTCAATTGAAGGCGTGGACCTGAGGTATTGCCCCGAGAGGGGTGTGAACCGTGCCGAGATGGCAGCTTTTGTTGACCGCGCTTTCGATTTTCCACCGCTGCCCTGACATTGACAGCGATATAATCACGCTTGTGCAATTAGCTGGAATGATTTACCATTGAGAGAATGTTGCGAAAGAACCCGCAGGTTAAGTGTTTGCCACCCCAAAGCACTTGAGTTTTACCTGGCACGGTTTTTTCTTCCATCAAAGAGGAAAGTTGTAGAAAAAAGGAGAGGTACATGATGAACAATGCAAGTTCTTCAAAGAAAGCTATGTTTGTGTTTCGTCTGTTGACGGGGCTGCTGGTTTTGAGTCTCCTCGTTTCCACCGGCGCCATCAGCGTGCTGGCACAGGATGAAGGCCCGCTCGAAAAGGACACTGAGAATTTTTCCAGCGAAAAGATCACCCAGGAAGACGGAACGGTGGTCGTCGAGGTAAAGAACGGTGGTCCATCGTCCTTGCCAATCGGCGAGGGGGGCCAGGATTCGCTGGGCATTGGTGTTGATGAGGTTGGGTATATCGTTGCCCTTTCCAATGTTCCGGCGTACACCTGGGTATTGGGATCTGCCCCCACCGTTGGGGCGATGATTGCTGCTTTTTATGACCGCAACGGCTTCCCTCAAATGTACACCGGGCCCGAGAACGGCGGGGTTGCTCCGCTCACCAGCGTCCCTTGGGGCACCTGGACAGATTCGGAACCCTGGACCTATTCCAGCAACCCGTTGGTCGCATCCCAGCAGGGTGTGGATGGCAGGCTCATCAAGGGCACGATCGAAGATTACTGGGTTAAAAAAGGCAGCACTTCTCCGGATCCCTACATCACCGGTGCCTGGCCGCAGCACGTTTGGGGCGACGCGGTCGGTGACTATATGAAGACCAGCCAGTCGTTATGGTACAACGATGATGGAAAGACGGCATTCAGGTTTTACGCCGATGGCGCCCGGATGTTCTGTTCCGATATGGTTAATAACGGGTATATCAGTGACGGCACGCTTGGCCTCAGCCAGTTTTACCAGGCGCGAGGTTACACCGTGGGGACCTGCTTCTCACAATTCACTGATAACCTGGATCTGAAATATGGGTTCACCTTTGAAAAATACAAGGAACAGATCGACAACGGTCACCCGGTGATGATCCATTTAAAGGGTCATACAGTGATCGGTATCGGCTACAACCCGGTTAATTCTCATGTAGTAATTCACGATACCTGGGATACCAGCGATCGAACCATGACCTGGGGTGAGAAATACATGGATATGGAAATGCTGGGTGTCAGCATTGTCAACCTGGTTCCTATGAATGACTCGATCTCAACGCCGATTCTCGTTGCTGGGGTTCCATCAGATCATTACCAGTCGACAACCGACGCCACATACTCGGTCGGCAGCGAACCCTCTTTCAATAGCTGCGGACAGGCGATCGGTTATGCCAGCGTCTGGTATCGCTTTGACCCCACTGTTAATGGTGAGGTTTCGGTCGATACCTTTGGCAGCAATTACGACACAATGCTGGGCGTTTGGGAAGGCATCCCCGGCACGCTGACGCCGATCGTGTGCAACAACAACGCCAGGGGCACGGTGCAATCCCAGGTGAGCTTCAACTATACCTCCGGAACAACCTACTTCATTGGAATCGCCCAACACGGGACCACGCAAACAGGCGGCACGCTCCGGCTGCACCTCACCAGTTTCAATGATGTGCCGGGTAACCACCCGTTGTGGCGTTTCGTTGAAGGTTTTTACGATGCCGGTATCACCTCCGGCTGCCAGATCAACCCGCTTGGCTACTGCCCTGATCGTCAGGTGACCCGAGCTGAGATGGCGGTCTTTCTCCTGCGCTCCATGAACGGCACAGCCTACGTACCTGCGGATGTAAATCCGGATACGTTCTCCGATGTTCCGGTGCTTGGTAAGGAATGGATGGAACCCTGGATCGAGCAGTTCTATGCCACCGGCATTACCACCGGCTGCGCAGTGGCGCCTCTGAAATACTGCCCGGAACGCAGCGTGACCCGTGCCGAGATGGCGGTCTTTGTGCTGCGCGCAATTCATGGTCCGGCGTACGTCCCGCCCAATGTCACCCCCAACCCGTTCACGGATGTACCTGTGGCCGGCAAGGAGTGGATGGAACCCTGGATCGAGCAGTTCTACGTGCAGGGGTACACCACCGGCTGCGCCGTCAACCGCTACTGCCCGGAACGCAATGTGACCCGCGCCGAGATGGCGGCTTTCCTCTCGCGGGCTTACTCCTTCCCGGAACTACCCGCTCCGCTTCCATAAACACCGCTTAACCAACAGTGAGGGCGTTCGCGCCCTCACTGTTTTTAAATATTCGTGTAAATTGATGAGTGTTTTTCGCTTGCGTGAATTCATGATCGCTTATATGATGATAGATATTCTCGCACGGATTGAAGGCTTAAGAATTATTGATTGGGATTGGTAATTCCTATCAGGCTATCATTCTTGTGCGCAAACCACCACTATATGAAAAGGAGACTGGCAGACATGATTCGATCATTCAGGAAACCCGGTTTGTATTCATCGTTAAATATTTTATTAGCAATCGTTTTAGGGATCTCTCTTTTTCTCGCGGGTGTTTCCCCTTCAGCGCGTGCGCAGGACGACAACCCACTGGATAAGGAAACCCAGTATTTTCACACGGAAAAGGTATTGACCCTCCCGGATGGCCGCATGATCTATAAAGCCAAGGTCGCGGGGCCATCGAGCCGTCCTGAAGGCTTTGATAATCAACCGGTTAACCTTTCTGATCCCGCGATCCAGGAAGCCGCGGTTGTTCTGATGGATGTTCCTGCATTTGACTGGGTCTTCGGCTGTTCCGCTGTGTCAGGGGCGATGATCGCTGGTTACTACGACCGAAATGGACTGCCGAATATTTACACCGGGCCTTCAAATGGCGGTGTCATCCCGCTCACCAGCAGCATGTGGGGCACCTGGGTAGATAGTGAGCCGGAGACATATCCGCGCAACCCGCTTATCGCCTCGCAGAACGGCCTGGATGGTCGCGCCATCAAAGGCTCGATCGATGATTATTGGATCAAGTATGGCAGCGAATCGTCCGATCCATACATCACCGGCGCCTGGACCCAGCATACCTGGGGTACCGCGGTTGGGGATTACATGAAAACCAGCCAGTCCGCCTATGGGAATTCTGATGGCGAATCAACTTTCTATTACTATACTGATGGGTATCCGCTAACCTGCGACGAGTCTGATACCTATGGTCTGACAGAGGACGGAGCCTTGGGTTATGGGCAGTTCTACCCGGCCCGCGGTTACAACGTAGGCAGTTGTTACACGCAATTAACCGATAATCTTGGGTTGGATTATGGCTTTACATATAATCAATACAAGCAGCAGATCAACAATGGACGCCCGGTGATGATCCATGTGGAAGGTCATACCATGGTCGGCGTGGGGTACAGCACCACCTCCAATACCATCTACCTGCACGATACCTGGGATTATGGCACCTGGTCGATGCCCTGGGGAGGAAGTTATTATGGGATGGATATGTGGGGGGTCAGCATTGTCAATCCTATCGCAGGCAATGACAGCATCAGTTCTCCGCGAGACCTCGAGGGTGTCCCCTCTGAGTACTACCAGACCACCACCGGTGCTGGTCACAGCGGGAATGAACCCAGTTTTGCTGCCTGTGGTCAGGCAACCCCGTCAGCAAGTGTTTGGTACCGTGCCCTACCACCGGTGAATGGAGAAGCTTCCATTGATACCTTCGGCAGCAGTTACAATACCATGCTTGGGATCTGGAAAGGTTCGCCTGGCAGCCTTCAACTCGTTGGATGTAACGACAACGCTAAAGGAACCCTGCAATCACAACTGTCTCTCTCCTTCACTGCCGGGCAGACATATTACATCGGAATCGCCCAAAAAGGTGCGGAGACCGGGGGAAACCTTGCTCTCCATGTGACATCATTCAATGATGTGCCCGGTTCTCACCCGCTGTGGCGTTACGTGGAAGGGTTCTTCGCCCGGGGCATCACCACCGGCTGCGCGGTCAACCCCCTCAAGTACTGCCCCGACCGTGGTGTGACGCGCGCCGAAATGGCGGTGTTCCTCATGCGCTCCATTCACGCTGAAGATGCTACGCCTTATGTACCGGAAGACATAGAGCCTGATATTTTTATTGATGTACCCGTGGCAGGTAAGGAGTTCATGGAGCCGTGGATCGAGCAGTTCTATACCCTGGGGATTACCACCGGTTGCGGCGGTACGTTTGGGGTCGACCTGCGCTACTGCCCCGAGCGCGGGGTGACGCGCGCTGAGATGGCTGTGTTCATGCTGAGGGCGAAGCATGGTTCTGCCTATGTGCCAGCGGATCTGCCGGATATCTTCGTGGATGTGCCAGCGCCTGGCAAGGATTGGATGGAGCCCTGGATCGAGCAATTCTATGCGGAAGGGTACACCACCGGTTGCGGCGGTACGCCGGGCGTGGACCTGCGCTACTGCCCGGAGCGCGGCGCCAACCGCGCCGAGATGGCGACCTTCATCGACCGCATTTTTGAATTCGATCCGCTGCCGCCGCTTCCATAAGTCACTCGTTCACAACCACGAGGGCGATTCCGCCCTCGTGGTTCGTTTAACAAACTCCTGCTTGAATTTCCTGATTAATTCGCTATAGTAGTATTAAGAGTGAGCATCACTTCCTTCCAGGAGAAGATAGACCTCTCTATGGATTCATTGCATCCCCGATCACCCGTCAGCGGTGATTTTTCATTCACCCGGGAGCAGGGTACCCGGTTTCATGGAATTAAGCGGGAGGATAGCATGGATCGCAAATCGCTCGTCAAATATATCCGTCTTACTTTCTCATTTGTCCTCGCATTAAAGCTGCTGGCGCTGGCCGCGTCAGGCAGCCAGCCGGTGCAGGTCTATGCCCAGGATGAACCGCCGCGCGGCGGGAGCGTGGAGGAACTCGGCCACATGCCGCAGGTTAAGACGGAGGAGGTTTCCTCCAAACAATCTACCGGCGCCCCGCTTCCCGCGGTGGACGAGGTGGCCTGTACTGAAGCATGGAACATTTCCGTAAATGAGACTGATGAGTGGGGGACTAACATGACTGGTGCCACCGATCTCATTGACTCTTACCCGATCATCTCGTGGGATGAATCCGGTCCGGAGTATATCTACCGTTTTTCAACATCGGCAGCGAGTATGATCATGGTCTACCTGTCGAACATGACGGTTGACCTGGATATTTTCGTGCTGGATGGCGGACCGAGTGGCGCGTGTAACTCGCTCAACGCGATTCGAGCGGGGGACACCTATGCCGCCTTTCCAGCGCTCAGCAACCACTATTATTACCTGGTGGTAGATGGATACTTTGGTGTATCGGGACCGTTCACGATCAGTGTTTATTCAAACGATAACGTATATTCTTCATATAACCTCCCTTCCAAAGTTCCGAATGCGTTGGACATGTATACCACCGGGGCAACACACGAAGGAGCCGATCCTTCATTTGCCTCCTGTGGGCAGACCACTGGCAACGCCAGCGTCTGGTTCTATATCGTCGCGCCGCGGGATGGCGAGGTCAGCATCGATACCTTCGGCAGTAATTATGACACCATGCTGGGAGTTTGGCGACATGAATCGGGAGGGAACACACTGATGGGCTGCAGCAACGACGCGGCGGGTAAGAAACAATCGCAGGTATCCTTCCCGGTGCTTGCAGGTCAGGAGTTTTACTTCGGGGTGGCACAAAAAGGAGCTGAAACTGGCGGCAACCTGTCGCTGCACCTGACCAGTTTCGCTGACGTCACAGCCACTCACCCCCTGTGGCGTTATGTCGAAGGTTTCTTCAGGCAAGGCATCACCACCGGCTGCGCCACCAATCCAATGCGTTATTGCCCCGCGCAGCAGGTCACCCGCGCGCAGATGGCTGTCTTCATAATGCGAGCGAAATACGGCTCAGGGTTCGTTCCAGCGAACATCGAGCCGGACCTGTTCGTGGACGTGCCCGTGGTGGGTATGGAGTGGATGGAACCCTGGATCGAGCAGTTCTACCAGACCAGCATTACCACCGGCTGCGGCGGATCGATACCCGGGGTGGATTTGCGCTACTGTCCGTCGCGCGGTGTGACCCGTGGAGAGATGGCGGTGTTCCTGCTGCGCGCGATCTCTGTCACACCGGTGGATTTTGAACCGGACATCTTCGTCGATGTTCCCACACCAGGAAAGGAATGGATGGAGCCTTGGATCGAGTCACTGTATATGAAGGGCATTACCACCGGTTGCAGCGGTTCCACCCCGGGGGTGGACCTGCGTTACTGCCCGGAGCAAATTGTGACCCGCGCGGAGATGGCGACTTTCATCGATCGGGCTTTCAGTTTTCCACCGTTACCCTGAGCGGTAAAATCAAAATACAAGAGAGGGCATCGCTGCCCTCTCTTTTCTAAACCGATTGGTGATTGAATCGCCACTTCGTAAATGCTATAATCATTTTTGTATTTTTTACCCTTTCTTCCAACCAGCTGCGCGACAAATGAATAGGAGGCAAGATGAGCATGGGATCGTTCGGGTTAAAGAGTGACCTTTTTCATTTCAGGCATAACCGCTTTTTGAAACAGGTGAGTTACACCTGTTTTTTGTTGCTCTTCCTCCTCCTGCTCGCGGCACCGGTTTCAATCGCAAACGCGCTCCAGCCGGTAGGAACGAGGTATGTGACCACCACCGGAAGCGACGCCAGTGTTGATTGCAGTCTCGCTGCCCCCTGCCGGACTGTGCAACACGCTGCAGATGTTGCGACTTCAGGCGATACCATCTCGATCGGAGCAGGCACCTTTGGCACGGTCGACATGTCCTTCAAAGGGCTGACACTGACAGGCGCTGGGATGAACGCCACTTATTTAGACGGCGGGAATGTCGCGACGGTCGTCACGGGGGGATACGCCACATACAATATTTCCGACCTGACGATTCAGAATGGCCGTAGTTCAACCTATGCAGCTGGCGTGTACCTTTCTAACCAGGCCACCCTCACGATGGACCGGGTGAGAATTACCAGTAATACAGGCACCGGGGATGCCGTTGGCGGTCTTTATGCAGCGAATTCGATAGTGACGCTCAACGACAGCATCATCAGCAATAACACAAGTTCGCTTGGCACAGGTATCAAAATCCTTCAGGTCGGCGGTACTTCAAATCTGACCCTGAACCGGGTGACGATGAGCGGTAACAATGCCACAACAGACATAGCCGCGATCTATTTCTCGGGTACGACACTGAGTATCACCAACTCAACCATCAGCGGCAATACATCACCGCTCACCAGCGCGATCTCATTATCCGGGGGTACTGCCACAGTTTTAAACAGCACCATTTCCCATAATACTTCAACGGGCTCTCCAGGCGATAAGGCGATCGTGGTTAGCGGTGGTGCAACCCTCAATTTCAAGAATTCAATTGTCTCGAACGGCAGCGGGAATTGCCGGGTTCCATATGGCACAATCACTTCGCAGGGGAATAACCTCGAGAGCGGCGTAAGTTGTAATTTCATCGCCGCAGGAGATCTCACAAATACCGATCCCTTGCTGGGTTCGCTGGCGGATAACGGCGGGCTTACCCAGACACGCGCGCTGCTCACCGGCAGCCCGGCCATCAACGCCGGCACCAATACCGGTTGCCCCTCGATCGACCAGCGCGGTTATACCCGTCCCCAGGGCACCTCGTGCGACATGGGCGCATACGAGGTTCTGGCGGCAGGTGCTTTCAATAAGACCAGCCCGGCGGATGATGCAGTTAATCAACCCGCTTGGCTCAACTTGACCTGGGAAGCCAGCGAACACGCCAGCTATTACGAGTATTGCATGGACACTTGCTCAACCTGGTATTATGTCGGATCAGACCCATACCTATCGCTCGGTCCGTTAACGCAGAATATAACCTACTCCTGGCAGGTTAGGGCGCATAACGACGCCGGGTATACATACGCCAACGGCACGACCGACCTGTGGTCCTTCACCACCGGCATGGTGCCGGCGGCTTTTAGCAAGACCAGCCCGACGAATGGGGCGGTCAATCTTGTCAACACTCCCACGCTGACCTGGGGGGCGAGCACAGGCGCTACCTCGTATGAATACTGCATCAGCGACACAGGGGAATGCAGCGCCTGGGTGGATAACGGCACCTCCACCAGCATCACCCTGCCGCCGCTGGACTGGGGGACCACCTACCACTGGCAGGTGCGCGCCCGGAGCAACTGGGGCGACACCATCGCCGATGGCTCCACGCAATGGACTTTCACTACCACGACCCTCCCGCAGATCACCAGCATCAATCCCACCAGCAAACAGG
>CAYYBP010000033.1:0-13457 GCA_964470275.1 uncultured Anaerolinea sp.
GATGAGCTTGTTTTATTGGAAACCCTCTTGTATAACTTCAGGAAAGAGGGCTACGAGGTAAAGACGGCTGATAATGGCGAAGTGGGGCTGCAGCTGGCGAGGGATTGGCTGCCAGACCTGGTGCTGCTGGACGTGATGCTGCCCGGAATAAACGGTTTTGATGTGTGCAAGCGGATCAGGCAGGAACAGGAGACGCCGATTCTTTTGCTGACAGCACGAGACGATGAGATCGACCGCGTGATCGGCTTTGAGATCGGCGCCGATGATTACATCACCAAGCCGTTCAGCATGCGTGAATTATTGGCCAGGGTGAAGACGAGATTAAAGGCTTTCCAGAAGTACCAGCAAAAGAATCAAGCCGAAACAGAACCCTCCTCCGAAGATCTGATCACATCAGGAAACCTGGAGATCGATGGAAAACGGCAGGAGATTCGTTTGGATGGCAAGGTTTTGGAATTGAAGCCTAAAGAAAAAGACCTGCTTTGCTACCTGGTAAAGCACAGGGGAAGAGCCGTATCCCGCGAGGTGATTCTTGAGAACGTGTGGGGCTGGGATTTTTTTGGCGCAACTCGCACCGTTGATGTGCACATCCGCTGGCTGCGCAGAAAAATAGAAGTGGAACCTTCCAATCCTGTGCGGTTGGTGACTGTCCCCGGGGTCGGTTACCGCTTCGAAGGCTAAGCGCTCATGCATTCGATCAAGTGGCGTTTTGTACTCCCATTCACAATCATAATCGCTGCTGTAACTGTAGCGTTGATGGTTTTTTTCACGAATACTTACAGGTCCATGTACTATGCGGATACCAGGGATCGATTAACCGCAGAAGCCCAGCTTTTAGCTGCAGAGATCAATCAGATATCTGGTGATACGCAATTTTACGATTCCCTGCAGGATATTGCGGTAAGATTTGCAACCCAGCTGCAGTCTCGCGTAACGGTATTGAGGCCTGATGGTGTTGTTGTGGCAGAATCCGAGCTCGATCCATTGACAATGGAAAACCACCTCAACAGGCCGGAAATCCAGCAGGTATTGACCGGTGAAACCGGGTACAACATCCGTTACAGCACAACACGAAAGATATACATGATCTATATCGCTGTTCCCCAGGAGCAGGATGGCTCACTTAAACGCATCGTTCGACTGGCGAAACCGTTGACTATTGTAGAAAATCGGGTAAAAAATATACGCCTACTCATCCTGGGCACCGGGTTGCTTACCGTGCTGGCAACCTTCCTGATCACCTGGCTAACCGCAAAAAGAACAGTCGATCCAATCATCAATCTCACTCGCTCAGCAGACCGGATAGCGAATGGTGATTTCTCGCAAATTCCAACCCCTGGGAGGGATAACGAGGTTACGAACCTGACGCGGGCATTCGCGAAGATGGCCGATCAAATTCAGGACCAAATGAGCACCGTCACCAAAGAAAAAACAAAATTGGAAACAATTTTGGATCGATTAATGGACGGGGTCATTCTTGTTGATCAGGGCGGGAAAATCCTGCTAATGAACGATGCCGCGAGCGCAATCTTAGGGGTATCAGCCAATGTGAAAGAAGGGGTGGAATTTGTCTCGACGATTCATTTATACCAGGTGATCGATTTGTGGCAGCGCACTCGTAAAGAGCGATCTGACCACGAGGTGAGTATTGATGATCCTGGTAGCCAAAAATTTCTTTTCGCGATGAGCACCTTTGTGGGGACTTCTGAAGGAATTGTGCTCATCCTTATCCAGGATAGAACCAAGGTTCATCAGCTCGAGGTGATGCGGCGAAACTTTGTGAGCAACGTTTCACATGAACTGAGAACCCCGTTAACCACCTTAAAAACCCTGAATGACACCGTACAGGTTTGTGTGAGGGAACAGCCGGAAGATGCGGACCATTTTCTCTCGCTGATGGATGTGGAAATTGATAAATTAACCCAAATGGTGCTGGAATTGCTGGACCTTTCCAGGATCGAATCCGGCAGGCTGGAAATGAAAAAGCAACTGGTTGATATTTATGCTTTGCTTGGTAACGCAGCCAGCCGGATGGAAGCGCAAGCTAAAAGAGCGTCTGTTGCCTTGAAGGTTGTCTCGGGTGATCAACTGCCGATGATCCCGCTCGATGGTGAGCAGATGGAACGTGTACTGATCAACTTAATCCACAACGCCATTCGCTTCACACCTGTAGATGGAGAGATCTCGCTTTCTGCTGAAATCGCGGAGAAGGATATTCTCATCAAAGTGAAGGATACCGGCGAAGGCATTTCTGAAGAAGACTTGCCCAGGATTTTTGAACGCTTTTACAAAACTGACCAGGCGAGGTCTTCGGGGGGCACCGGACTGGGGCTTTCAATCGCCAAGCATATTGTTGAAGCCCACCGTGGAAAAATCTGGGCTGAAAGCATTAATGGCTCCGGGGCGATTTTTTTCATTTCAATTCCACTCTAAAGTAAAACCTTAACCAAACGTTAACATACTGTTTAAACCCCCTTAATTACCGGGTGTTATCCTGCATGCAATCAAATAAATAAAGGAGAAAAAAGATGTTTAAGAAATATTGGATGATTGTTGCAGTTGTTTTAGTTTTTGCTCTGGCCATGGCCGCCTGCTCACCGGCAGCCACGCCCACCGCTGCGCCGGTAGTTGAGCCGACAGCTCCCGTAATGCAAGAGCCTACACCTGCCCCCACGCCGGTCCCAACAGAAGAGGGCCCGATGGCGATGTACTTCCCGGAAGCAGTGACTGGTGAGATCGTTTCCGCGGGCTCATCAACGGTATATCCACTTTCCGAGCGCATGAAACAACGTTTTGAGGAAGAAGGTTTTACTGGACAGATCACGATCGACAGTATTGGTTCCGGAGCTGGCTTTGAGCGTTTCTGTGTAAATGGCGAAACAGATATTTCCAACGCGTCCCGCGCCATAAAGGATAGCGAAGTAGAATCATGCGCAGCGATAGGTCGCGACCCCCTCGAATTCCGGGTTGGAACTGATGCATTGGCAGTGGTTGTGAGCAAAGAGAATACATTTGCCACTGATGTAACCTCTGAAGAATTGGCAATGATCTTCTCGAGCGCGACCAAATGGTCTGATGTTCGGACTGACTGGCCAGCGGAAGAGATCCAGCGCTTCATTCCAGGCACTGACAGTGGAACCTTTGATTACTTTGTGGAAGCCATCATGGCTCCAGCTTACCCTGGAGAGGATGGTAAAGCGAGTGTCGAAAAAGGTGAAGCGGCTATCCTGGCAGCCAAAAACCTCCAGATGTCTGAAGATGACAATGTGCTGGTGCAGGGAGTGGAAGGTTCACCTTACGCGATTGGTTTCTTCGGATACGCTTATTTCAAAGAGAATGCGGATCTGCTAAATGTCCTCTCCGTAAATGGCATTGCTCCAACAGAGGAAACTGCTGAAAATAATACCTACCCGATCTCCCGACCGCTGTTCATTTACACCACCGCGGAAATTATGCAGGATAAACCCCAGGTGGCTGCCTTTATCTACTTCTATCTTACAAATGTCAATAATGAGATCCTGGATGTCGGTTACTTCCCAGCTTCAGATGCAGTCCTGCAGGCGGGACTGGCGAGCTGGACAGAGGCAGTTGGTAAGTAATCAAAGCCTTCGAGGTAAGTTCCACCCTCCTCAAATTCCTTCCCCCGGTTTTACTGGGGGAAGGAATAATCCAGTAAAAGGACTAACATGGCAAGCTCGCTCATAAATAATACGAACAATCATTACCCGGAAAAGGTTGCAAGATTTCGTAAACGGCCTCGGATTTCTGAATCCATCATCCAGATTGCGCTATTCCTGATGGGGTTCTTTTCGATTTTTACAACTTTGGGAATTGTCTACATCCTGGGTAAGGAAGCCTGGTTATTTTTCCGGCTTCCTGAAGTCAATTTGATCAAGTTTCTCACGGGTACTACCTGGCAGCCGCATATCAACCAGTTTGGGATTCTGCCGCTGTTCACTTCCACATTAGTGACCACGGTAATTGCCATGTTGATCGCCATTCCGGTGGGGTTAACGGTTGCGATTTACCTTTCTGAGTACGCCAGCCAAAAGGTGAGGAAGACGATCAAACCCATCCTGGAGTTGCTGGCAGGGATTCCCACAATTGTCTACGGGTATTTTGCTTTGACATTCGTCACCCCTCTGCTGCGGGGTCTATTTGGGAAGGACGTGGTAAATATCTACAATACCGGATCAGCAGGATTGGTCATGGGAATTTTGATCCTGCCATTGATCGCCTCGATCAGCGAAGACGCATTGACAGCCGTTCCACGCGCGTTGAGAGAGGCTGCCTATGGGTTGGGCGCCACGAAGTTTGAAACAGTTATGCAGGTGGTCCTACCATCCGCATTATCAGGGATCAGCGCGGCCATTATCCTGGGCATTTCACGGGCCATTGGCGAGACGATGATCGTGGCGGTGGCAGCCGGCGCAGGGCCGAACCTGACCCTAAATCCGTTCAAAGGCGCTGAAACCATGACCGGGCATATCGTGCGCATCTCGGGGGGAGACCTGTCCTATGATTCGATCGATTACAACAGCATCTTTGCCATCGGATTGGTTTTGTTTCTGATCACATTAACTTTGAACACGATCAGTCAGCGAATCGTCAGACGATTCCGAGAGGTGTACGAATGAGAACCAACAAAGTCCAAGCTGCTGACAAGTTCGATCATAATCTGGAGTTGAGAACCAGAAAAGGGAAAATTTGGAGTTCGATCTTCCTTTTTTCGACAGTGATCGGAATTCTTGTCTTGACGATGCTGATGATCAACATTATCGACAGCGTTTTTGGTTACGTGGTTACAAATACGAAGATAGATCCCGCTGAGATCGAGAAGAATGGGGTCGCGCTGGAAGATCAGAGTAAAGAACAGTTAATTGAAACATTGAAAAATTCAATTTCTTCTGGTGCTTTTACTAAACTGGAAAATGAAAATCCGATGCTTGAGCGTGACGCATCTGAAATTTACGCATTGATCGAGCAGCGGGTCTTAAAAAAAGAAATACTGGAGAGTTGGTCCTTTTTCGATTCAGTCTTGAAAAAGGATGAAATTCAGCAGGAATTCGCTCAGCTCAAGGCAGAAAACCCGCGAGCAGACTTGAAATTTGTCTCCTGGCTCACGATGGACCGAATCCAGCGGCCGCAATCAAGCGACGTGATCACCTCTGGGGTCAGGACAGCCATCTTTGGTTCTCTTTGGACAATACTCATTACGATATTAACAGCTTTTCCGCTTGGAGTTGGAGCAGCAATTTACCTGGAGGAGTACGCCAGGGATAATTGGGTCAACCGCCTGATCCAGACGAATATCAACAACCTCGCCGGCGTTCCATCGATCATTTTTGGCATCCTGGGATTGGCGATATTTGTCCGGGCTCTTGAACCTCTGACGAGCGGCTCAATATTCGGCCTTGTTGATCCGACCACCGCCAATGGGCGCACCATTCTCTCCGCCGGGTTGACGTTAGGTTTGCTGGTACTCCCATTGATCATCATCAATTCACAAGAGGCGATCAGGGCTGTTCCGCAATCACTGCGGCGCGCGGGTTACGGACTGGGAGCCACCAAGTGGCAGATCACCTGGTCGCACGTGATTCCAAACGCGCTGCCAGGAATCCTGACTGGCGCGATTTTATCCATCTCGAGAGCGATCGGTGAAACCGCCCCGCTAATCGTGATAGGCGCGTCGACTGCCATCTCATTTGACCCCACATCCCCATTTTCAAAATTTACCACCCTGCCGATCCAGATCTATCAATGGACGGCGCGCCCACAACCGGAATGGCACCACCTGGCAGCTGCAGCAATCCTGGTTTTACTGGTATTATTATTAGGTTTGAACGCGGCTGCGATTTTTTTACGTAACAGGCTGTCACGCAAATACTAGCCAACACTTGAGGAATAATTCATGCCAGATAGCGACACAATCATTGAAACCCGAGATCTGCAAATCTACTACGGAGATTTCAAAGCCGTAGCGGATGTCAATATTAAAATTCCTGAGAAGAGGATCACAGCCATCATCGGACCTTCAGGCTGCGGGAAGTCAACCTTGATCCGGGCTTTTAACCGAATGAATGAACTGGTGCCCAATTCCCACATTGAAGGCGAGATCATCTTTGATGGAACGAACGTGTACGACCGGTCGGTAGACCCGGTCGAAGTGCGTTACCGGATCGGCATGGTCTTTCAGAAACCGAATCCATTTCCGAAATCGATCTATGAAAATGTCGCCTGGGCTGCCAGGATCCATGGCTACAAGGGGAGCATGGACGACCTGGTAGAAACCACCCTCAAACGGGCGGCGCTATGGGAAGAGGTGAAGGATATCCTCAAACAGTCTGCGCTTTCACTTTCGGGCGGGCAGCAGCAAAGGTTGTGCATCGCCAGGGCGCTGGCGATCCAACCGGAAGTGATCCTGATGGACGAACCAGCTTCTGCGCTCGACCCGATCGCCACATTAAAAATTGAAGAATTGATGCAATCATTGAAGGAAAACTACACGATCGTGATCGTTACGCATAATATGCAGCAAGCTGCGCGGGCATCAGACTTTACCGCAATGATGATGTTGAAAGACAACACAAGATCCGGTACAGTGATAGAATTTGACAAAACCAATACCATTTTTACCCGACCCTCGGATAAGCGCACTGAAGATTATGTTACTGGACGGTTTGGTTAAGAACTTATAAGTGAGGGAATATGAGAGCATCTTTTGAAGCTGAACTCAAGTATTTACGGGACGAGTTGTTGATCTTAAGCAACCTTGTCGAGCAGCAGATCCTTGGGGCGGCGGATTCATTTAAGAAACGGGATGTTAACGCCTCAAAAACCATCGTAGAGAAGGACGATGAAGTCAACACAAAACGCTACAACATCGAAGAACAGGTGCTCATCACCATCGCCACGCAACAACCGATGGCGCACGATCTACGACTGCTGGCCTCGATCCTCGAAATCGCCGGCGAACTGGAACGCATCGGTGACTACGCCAAGGGCATTGCCACGATCAACATCCGCATGGGCGACCAGGAATTGCTGGTACTATTGGTGAGAATCCCTCTCATGGCAGAAAAATGCGCCGACATGCTTCATCGGGCTGTGGCGGCTTTCCTGGCTGAAGATTTAGAGGAAGCGAAAAGGATCCCGGCGGAAGATGACGCGGTGGACGTGCTTTACAACGAGGTTTATGGACTGTTGATGCAGCAGGTTGCCAATGATGAAAACTCCATCCAGCGCGCCAACTGGATCCTGTGGGTGGCGCACAACCTGGAACGTGTGGCAGACCGGGTAACCAACATCTGTGAACGCGCGATTTTTACGATCACAGGTGAACTCAAAGAAATACGCTCATCTGATCAGTAAAATAAAAAGTGGTGCCGGCAGGCACCACTTTTTATATCTGTTCGATTATTACTCCGCTAATGCTTTATTAGTGGTCCACTTTTTCCAAAAACCTGGAATGACCAGCGCCACGATCAAAGCGAGCGAGAGGATAGGAGCCAACCCGAAGAGGGAAAAGCGGCCAAGGTCCATGGCTGTTGCGATTGTCAGCGGAATTCCAACGATGAGTTCCAATAAACCGGATACCAATCCCAGTGCACGCTGCCATTCCCTGGGTTTGATGAGAATTCCGGCGGTCACGATCCCCCAACCGATCATTGCCACCCAATGTAGCTTCTGAACGAGGACAAAAATATCATTTCCGTGGGTGATCATCCGGCTGGTGCTTGATACCCCGTTCATCCAGCAAAAAATGTAGCAAATACCGGTTACCAGGGCGAGCAGGGTGCTCTTCCAACTGAGTTTTTGCACCGTTAGCATCAAGAGGAAATAGATGATCAGGTAAGGCACAAAGAGGATCATGTAAACCGGGGGCAGGTCGGCCGCCGCGAAGGGGATATTGATGAAAAAACTACCTAACAGGGCAAGGATAATGCCCACGACAGAAAAGAGGAACGCCCATTTCTTTTTCAAGAAATATCCATAGGAGCTTACCCCAAAGAGGGCAGCCGCCAGTAGCCCCAGGTTCGCCAGGAGCGGATGAATGGTCTTGAGCAGGATTTCGCAGCCGGGCTCAGCACTTTCAGCATGCATTCCGATCTGGTACCACTGGAAAAACAAGATAAAATGCCCTACGATCCCTATGATGGCAGCGATCGCCGCAAGGACTCCTCCAAGTTTGTAATTCGGTTTCATTTGCGTATTCCTTTCGGTATGGATTTTTGGCAAGCGAGAAGAAATCACACTGCCCCAGTAGAAATCAGTATGGCAGAACCAAAAGAAAAATGCTTTATCTTTTGTCAAATTCCAAACGTTGATCGTGGCTTTGTTGTAGAATAATTCAAACCCTTTTTATAGGATGGTTATATGACAACTCCCAGGGCGTTTACTGACAACGAATTGTTTTCGGTGCTGAGTAAGGACGATCTGGCCATAATGAAGTCACTCGCTCACCAAAAAAGCCTGGTAAAAGGAGATTACCTGGTGAGGCAGGAAGAGGCTTGGCCAAATCTATTTTTCATTGAAATTGGCTCGATTATCGTTGAAAAGGATTCTGCAGATGGGAGGACGTTAATTGCAGGCACTTTTAAGCGCGGGGATGTCTTCTGGGGCATCACGTTTTTTCTCGACGGGGTGGGTATGCCAGCAGGGTTGCAAGCGTTTGAAGACACCAGGCTTTTACAGTGGTCGAGGGCGGATATCATGCCCATTATCAAGAACAATGGCTTGTTTTCATGGGAGTTGAGCCGACTTGCCATGGGTAGAATCTTATATGCCAGCGAAATCCTTGAATCGATGACATTTCACCCGATCGGGGTGAGACTGGCGAGATTGTTGATGGGCATATCAGGCGGTGAAAACCAGGTGGCGATCGAGCGTAATCTCACGCTTGACGATATGGCAGCGCGCATAGGCAGCACCCGTGAAATGGTCTGCCGGCTGCTTTACAAGTTTTCAGACGAGGGTTTGATCCGGATCACCCGCACGGAATTCACGATAATGGATCAGGAAAACCTGGAAAAAAAGGCTCAATTATAAGGTTATGCGTGGCGGTCTATCGATGAGGTGAGATGAGCGCCAAATAATATGATCCACGCGCTCAAGTAGATCCATACCAACAGCGCGATCACCTTTCCGAGTGAACCATAAATGATCTCGTACCTAGCCAGGCCGCTTGAGAGGTAGGAACTGAAGAGGACCGTCAACAGCTGCCAAAATACAGTTGCGACGACCGCGCCGATCAAGGCGCTCAATTTCTTGACCTTGATCTGCGGCACCCAGAAATACAGACCAAAAAAGATGAGGATGCGGGCGAGATTCGGGAGAATTTTTTGGTAGAAGTAGGACGAGAGAAAATTACTGATCACAGAATAATCGATGATCACCCCCAGGTTGACCAACAGGTGCCGGATGGTGAGTGAAAACGAAGAGATGATGAGAAGCAACGCCATGGCGGCGATGATGGCGATCGACCAAAGGCGCATGCGAATGAAACTGTGAGGTGCCGCAGCCGGCCAGGCCGCGTTGATATTGCGGATGATCGTGGTAAAAACAGCTGTCGATGACCAGATCAGGCTGACGATGGCAATGGAGGAAAGCGCGCCGCGCAACCTGAAAACCTGCTCGATATTGGTGAGAATGAATTCCTGGGAGATCGGGATGAGATTGGGGAGGAGCTCGATCAACTCGTTTTCAACCGTCGCCTGGTCAACAAAAAAAGATCCTACTGCCACAAAGCTCAATACCATTGGAAAGATGGAGAAAAGCGTGTAATACGCGATGCTCGAGGCTGCCTCCGCTCCTTTGGCGAGGGTAAAGGTGAGAAACGCGCCTTTAATGATTCTGAAGAGCTTGATGAAAAAAACCTTCAGACGGTCAGTGACTGGTTGAGTAACCGTTTGAGATTTTTTACTCGAATTTTCGAGAGATTGATTATGTTCGTTCATCCGGGTCAGCTTTCTACTGCCTGCTGAAAGGGATTATACGCCGCTTCGAGCTGGGTGCGGAACTGGCGAGTGTAAAGCTGGTAGTATTTTCCACGGATACGCAAAAGTTCAGCGTGAGTCCCCATTTCAGCAATGTGACCATTTTCAATCACCAGGATGCGGTTGGCTTTTTTGATTGTCGAGAGCCGGTGGGCGATGACGAAACTGGTGGTCGTGTCGAGCAAGTGCTGCATCCCTTTCTGGATCAGGACTTCGGTGAGGGTATCCACCGAACTTGTGGCTTCATCCATCACAAATATTTCCGGGTTGGCGAGCACAGCCCGCGCCAGGCTCAGGAGTTGTTTTTGACCAACGGAAAGCAGACCGCCGCCTTCACCAACCTGCGTGTCAAACCCTTTTTCAAAGTGGGTGATGAAGTCATACGCGCCGATCACCCGCGTGGCTTCCTCGAGCTCTTCGTCTGTGGCATCCAGGCGGCCATAGCGCAGGTTTTCACTGATGGTGCCTGAAAAGAGATGAGGGGTTTGCAGGACTACGCCGATTCTTGATTGAATCGCTTTCAGGGAAAGAGACGTGTAATCACGGCCGCCGATGAAGATACGCCCCGACTGGGGTTCGTAGAACCGGCACAGCAGGTTGACGATGGTGGATTTTCCGCCGCCGGTAGGACCAACCAGGGCGATGGTCTCCCCGCGCCGCACATGCAGGCTGAAATCGCTGAGAACCGGTTTCTCGTCGTCTTCATACCTGAAGGTTACGTGATCGAAAATGATATCCCCCTTGATGCTACCGGGATCGATGGCCCGGGGACGGTCCTGGATCTGGGGCTGGCTGTCGATCAGCGAGAACATCCGCTCGGCGGATGCGATCGCCTGCTGCATCTCGGCAAAAACGCGCGCCAGGTCCTGGATCGGCCACATCATGAAGGTGATGTACGAGACGAAGGCCTGGATGCCGCCAATGGTCATCCCGCCGATTTTGACCTGGCTACCGCCATACCAAACAACCGCTGCTACGGCTAGCGCAGAAATTACCTGGACGGAGGGGAGAAAAAGGGCGCTGAGCCAGGCTGCCCTGTAAGCGGAGCTGTACATCCTGGCGGTGATGGATTTGAACTCGTTGAGATTCTCAGTTTCACGGCCAAGGGCTTTGATCACGCGCACACCCGTGATGCTCTCGTTATACGCGCCAACGATCTTTGAATTGGTCTTGCGGACGCTGCGGTAAGCCGCGAGGATCCACACCTGGAATTTTGAGGCAATGAAAAAGAGTACCGGCAGCAGCGCGAGCACGACCAGGGTAAGCTTCCAGTTGATCGCGAACATGAAGCCCATCGAGGTGAGGATGCTCATCAAGCCCCAGGTGGAGTCCACCAATCCCCAGGTCACCAGGTCTGCCACGCGTTCTGAATCCGAGGTTACCCTCGCCATGATCCAACCGACAGGGGTCTTGCTGAAATAGTTCAGCGATAACGCCTGCAGCTGGTTGAACATTTTCTTGCGCAGGTCGTAGCGGATGCGCTCCCCGAGGATCCCCGCGAGATAGATGAACAGGAAGGAGCTGGCGGATTGAAAGAGAATAAGGGCAGCGTAGATGATGAGCAGGTTGATCACAACACGGCGGTCGCCTGCCGCGATGCCCTGGTCGATGACCTGCTTGCTTAACCAGGTCGAGACGGAATCAAGACCCGCCACGATGGCAATCGTCACCAGGAAACCAATGACCCATTTGAGGTGGGGGAGAGTGAGCTGCAGGATCCGGACGAGCGTCTTGCCGTTGAATTTGGTCTCGAATTCCTCTTCGTCGAAATAGTTATCCGGCATCGGCGATCTCCTTTTCCAATTCATCCTCGATGCGGGTCTGGATATTGAAGATTTGCCTGTAAACGCCTTCCTGTTGAACCAGGTCGGCGTGTTTTCCCTGTTGAATGATGCGCCCTTTGTCCATGACGAGAATCAGGTCGGCGTTTGCCACGCTCTGGATGCGGTGAGCGATGATGAAGGTGGTGCGGTTCTTCATCAGGTTTTGCAGCGCTTCCCGGATCTCGGCTTCAGTTTCGGTATCAACCGATGACGTGGAATCATCCAGGATAAGGATGCGCGGGTTCTTCAAGAGCGCACGCGCGATGGTGACCCTTTGTTTTTGACCGCCGGAAAGTGTTACACCTCTTTCTCCAACGACCGTCTCGTACGCATCCTGGAAGGACAGGATCACTTCATGGATGGCGGCCGCCCGGGCAGCGGTCTCGACCTCGGCATCACTGACTTCTCTGCCGACGCCATAGGTGATGTTTTCACGAATTGTGCGGGAGAACAGGAAAGGTTCCTGTTCGACGATCCCGATGTGCCGCCGAAGGAACTTTCGTGGATAGCGATTGAGGTCAACC
This sequence comes from uncultured Anaerolinea sp., assembly GCA_964470275.1. Classification (GTDB taxonomy): domain Bacteria; phylum Chloroflexota; class Anaerolineae; order Anaerolineales; family Anaerolineaceae; genus UBA6107. Next base: position 12,343 of record CAYYBP010000033.1, read on the forward strand.
CCATCCAGCAGGATCCTGCCCCCGGTGTACTCATAAAAACGAGGGAGCAACTGCACGAGGGTGGTCTTTCCGGAACCCGTGGACCCCAGCAGCGCGACAACCTGGCCGGGTTTGACGTTGAAATTGATATCCTCGAGTGTTTTATCACCCGGTTCATACTCAAATTTTACATTCTCGAATGAGAAATCACCTTCTACGGAATCAGCAGGCGTGTAATCACCCTGGTCAAGGGGTTCACGTGCTTCTTTGATGATATCCATAACGCGGTTGTAAGACACCAAACCGGTCGAGGTTTGCACGATAATCCGTCCCAGGTTGCGGAGGGGGTAAACGATGTAGATCACCAGGCCTGTATAGGCGATATATGTTCCGACCGTGATTTCGCCATTGATCGCCATGATAGCGCCAACCAGGAACCCACCCACCAGTTGCGCGCCGCACAGAACATCGGAGAGCGGCCAGAAGAGAGATTGTGTAATGAGAAGTCTTTTCCCGCGCGAAAATTTTTCCCAATTATCCTTCTCGAACTTGTCCATTTCATAACTCTGGCGGGCAAAGGCCTTCACCACCCGCACGCCAGCCAGGTTTTCCTGCAGGGTGGTGGATAGGACAGCTTCCTGCTCCTGGTACGAGGCGTAAGCTTTGGATACTTTTTTGAAAAGGTAGACCGAGACAAGCATGATGAAAGGGATCACGATGACCGAAATCAAGGCCAGGCGGGTATTCAACCGCATGATCGTGATGAAATTGATAATAAAAAGAAGGAGGATGCGCCCGATGTTGATCGCCTGATCTGAAAAGAACCTGCGCAGGGCGTCCACATCAGATGTTGAGCGTTCGATCAAATCACCGGTTTTGGTGTTGGCGTGATAGGTGAAGGAAAGGTGCTGTATGTGGTCATACAGGAAATTTCTCAGCCGGCGGGTGATGCCTTCAGCAGTTTGCGAGGCGAGGAGGCCGCTTATAAACGTGGAGCCGCCTTCGATGATAGCCAGGCCGACAAACCCGAGCGCGATGTAGGGTAATTTGACCGTGGCGTTTTGGCTACCCAGGAAGGTATCGATGAAGTACCGCAGTAGAAGGAAGGTAAGCGTCTTGGCGACCGCGGAAATACC
>CAYYBP010000033.1:13467-18002 GCA_964470275.1 uncultured Anaerolinea sp.
CGAGACTCGTGACCGCGCCAAGGTAGCGCAGGCGAAAACCCACCATCAGCTTCCACAGACCAGCCAGGCGGTTTTTGGGGATATTTTTCTGTATACCCAGGTCAAATATATCGAGGGTTTGAGACACACTACTCCTTTGGTTTACGCAACGGCTATCAATTATAGCTTAATACTTCCGGGATATCAGTTTTCAATTCTCCTGAAGCGGCTGACATGCAGGACAAATAAACGAACTGGTGCTGCCGGTTTGGATTTTTTCGATCGCTGTTCCGCATCTTGGGCAGGGTTGACCTGCTTTATACGCGATGAGGATATCATCCATACTGAAACCGCCCTTTTCTCCAAACAGGTTGGTTTCATAAAATGCCCCTCCTTTGGAGAGACTGGCTCGCAGGCTGGATTGGATCGCGTTGTACAATCTGACCACGGCATTGTCGTCCAGATCGGCAAGAAGCGCGAGTGGATGGAGGCCGGCGAGGAACAGGATGTCATGAATATACGCGTTTCCAATACCGGCGATATTGGATTGGTCGAGCAGAAAGGATTTGACCCGCTGTTTCCTTCTTTGAGCCTGGAGTAGCCTGGAAAATTCATCTTCGTCCATGTCAAGAACGTTTGGACCCAGTTTTGCAATCATTTTTATCGAATCCAGCTGGTCATGTTGTGCATAGAAGGCGTAGCCAAACCACCAGAAGTTCACCACCAGGCAGGTCTCATCCTGAAAATCGAAAACAAGGCGGTATTTCTGGGGTAGACGCGTGCGCGTGAGCAGCAGCAATTCTCCGCCCATGCCAAGGTTGAGCAATAACCAGCCTAGCGATGTCTTTACCTTGATCCATTTTCCGTGGCAGGTTACCTCATTGATCACGGCGCCGGTGAGGGCAGTGCAAAACTCCTCAGCGGAGAGATTCAAGCATTTCGGTTGGAGAATTTCAATATTGCGGATCTGTTGACCAGGCAGGGCAAGGTTCATTTCCGCGGCACGCGACGCGATTTCCGGGATTTCGGGCATGGTGCGTACTCCTTTGGGCCTGACAATTTTTCAATGCTGCTCTAAACCAAAAAAATCTATAATACCTTTGATTTTACTACTTGCCATTATCCTGTTTTGATTTTCTGATATATAATTAAGTCACTATACTCGTTCAAGAAGGAGGTAACACAATGGCAAGTGTACAGTTTGAAAATGTTGTGAAGAAATTCGGCGATTTTACAGCAATTGAAAACATGAATCTCGAGATCTTTGACCAGGAATTCCTGGTGCTGGTGGGGCCTTCGGGCTGCGGTAAAACCACCGCGCTCCGGTGCCTGGCTGGACTGGAGGAAGTTACCTCCGGGACGATCAGGATCGGCGACCGCGTGGTGAACGATGTTCCACCCAAGGACCGCGATATCGCCATGGTTTTCCAATCCTATGCACTCTACCCGCATATGTCAGTTTATGACAACATGGCATTCGGTTTAAAGCTGCGCAAGCTGCCGAAGGAAGAGATCCAGAGCCGGGTCGAGAAATCGGCCAAGATCCTGGGGATCGAGATGCTGCTCAAGCGCAAACCGCGCGAACTTTCCGGCGGTCAACGGCAGCGTGTGGCACTTGGTCGCGCGATCGTCCGTGAGCCAAAAGTGTTCCTCCTGGATGAACCGCTCTCAAACCTGGACGCGAAATTGAGGGTTCAGACACGCGCCGAGATCAGCAAGATCCATCATCATCTAGGCACAACCTTCGTTTATGTTACCCACGATCAGACGGAAGCTATGACCATGGCAAGCCGGATCGCGGTCATGAACAAAGGTGTGATCCAGCAGCTGGATACACCGCAGACGTTGTATGATCGGCCAGCCAACCAGTTCGTAGCCGGGTTCATTGGCACGCCAGCGATGAACTTCTTCACCATGAAACTGGTGAAGGAAGGCGACACCTTGTTCGTGGACAACGGCGAGCACAAGATCAAATTGCCTGAATATAAAAATGCCACGCTGGCTCACCTGGTAGGCAAGGATATCGTATTCGGAATTCGACCGGATGACATTCACAACCCCGATTATTCTCCAGCGAACATCCACGGAGAGCGGGTAAAAGCCAAAGTGGACGTGGTCGAGTTGATGGGCAACGAGATCCTCGTATACCTGACCACTGAGAAGGGCGGTAATTTCGTCGGTAGGGTCGATCCAAGGTCAAAATACGTGATCGGCGAAACTGTCGAACTGATCTTCAACATGGACAATGCACATATCTTTGATCCATCAGCGAACCCTGAGAATCCGGTCGCTGTACGATAAAGAATTGTCAAGTGAGCTTTTCAATGTAGCGCAAGAATTCTCTTGCGCTACATTAATAAACGGAACAAGGAGTAATGATGTATAAAATTGTATTATTACGGCATGGAGAAAGCACCTGGAACAAGGAAAACCGGTTCACAGGGTGGACTGATGTGGATCTTACCGAGCAGGGCGAAAAAGAAGCCGTGGCAGCGGGTGAATTAATGAAGGTCGAGGGGTTTGAGTTTGATGTTGCTTACACATCAGTGCTGACCCGCGCCGTTAGGACGCTCTGGCTGGCTTTAGAAAAAATGAACATGGTCTGGATCCCGATCATCAATTCGTGGCGCCTCAACGAGCGGCATTATGGCGCGCTGCAGGGATTGAACAAGGCTGAAACAGCAAAGAAGTACGGCGATGAGCAGGTGCTCATCTGGCGAAGAAGTTACAATACACAACCGCCGGCGCTGACACCTGAGGATGAGCGATACCCTGGTTATGACCGGCGATACAGCGGCTTATCCAGCACTGAACTTCCTCTCACCGAGTGTCTGAAGGACACAGTTGCCAGGTTCCTACCATACTGGTTTGACGAGATCGTACCCGCGGTCAAGGCTGGCAAACGGGTGCTGATCGTCGCGCATGGCAACAGCCTGCGGGCCTTGATCAAATATCTCGACAATGTCTCGGATGATGAGATTGTCGGGCTTAACATCCCGACTGGAATACCGTTGGTTTATGAGTTGAATGACGATCTAAAACCGATCCGCAGCTACTACCTGGGTGACCCAGAAGAAGCGAAAAAGAAGGCGGAAGCAGTCGCCAACCAGGCGAAAAAGTAGAAACGAGACCGGCGAAAAACGCCGGTCTTTTCTTACTCGTGGTGGGCAAACCTCGCGCCCAGAAAGGCGCAGATCGCACCTGCGACCAGGCTGAAGATGCCGGCATAAATGAAAGCATCCACCCATAGTTTCTCAGGGTAAAGCCTGATAAGCGTATCATCCGAGAAAAAGAGCCAGGAATCTCCCTTGAAAAAGAGAGCGTGAAAGGCGGTGAAAAGCCCATCGAAGTTGATCAGCACGGCAGCGAGGATGAGCACGATCAACCCCATGGTCCACCAGCCGCCGTTTGATACAGCTTTCCAGAAACTGCGCATGTTGCGTGTGATCAAGGCGATCGCCAGAACAACGACAGTGAACACGAGTAAACCATACCAGACTTTCAAGCCCGCCTGCACCAGCCTGCGGACGTCGAGCATGTGGCTTGTTTCACGTTCATTGTAAAGCGGTGAGCCGTTTTCAAACTTCAACGTATTGAGAAATCCATCACTTTCGTTGTTTGTGAGATAATCCATCGATATTTTGCCCCATTTCAGGCGGTCCGCGAGCGTAAACCCGTATGGGTCAGCCGGAAACTTGGGGAGGTTGTACTCATAATCAAGGAACGCGGGGGTCATTAGCACACGAACCGAGGACATCAGCAGGATCAGGGGGGATAACACTGTTAGGAGCATGAAAAGCAATTTTGTGAGGATTTTCATTCCAGGTTCTCCATCTCTCCAGCCATCAGAAAATTAAGCACGATCGAATTTGTGATCTGTTCCACTGGAGCGCGGTCATCGGTGAAAACCACACCAGGAGCAGGATCTGCCTGCAGTCCTTGATAAGTTGCCGCCATCACATCCAGCACAAGCGGGGGAGTGGAGGCGTTGTCTTGTAGCACAATGTAATTTGCCAGGAAGTTATCCAGGTTTGTTTCCTGTTTGGTGGCAAAGATCAGGGAATTGAAAGATCCAGCCAGGTCTGATATGTAGATAGTATGGAAAACTTCTGAGATGGTGGAGGCGAGCGCGTTTACCAAGCGGCGGTCGGTTGGACCGCGGCCGACGTTGATGATCATCACGCCGTCGTCATCGAGGTGATCGTAAACGACCTGAAAAAACTCGACGGTGGTCAGGTGCCAGGGGATGTACGGCGGGCGGTAGGCATCCACACTGATGATGTCGTAGCGTTTGCTGCTTTTCTCCAGCGCCCAGCGGCCGTCCTGGATAATGACGTTGAGACGCGGGTCAGTCATCTCAAAATAATCGCGGCCGACCTGCACGATCAGCGGGTCGATTTCGATACCGTCGACCCTGGCTTGCGGGAAAACAGCAAAGACCTCGCGGGCAGTCGTCCCGGCAGCCAGACCAACGATCGCCACCTCTCGAATGGAATCGAGGCTGACCGGGGCGGGGTTGAAGAACGGAGCTGAAATCACCTGCTCCCATGGCCCGT
>CAYYBP010000034.1:0-17364 GCA_964470275.1 uncultured Anaerolinea sp.
ACGCGGAAGCACTCGCAGCCGCGCGGGAGATCATCCGCCCGGGCATCACCACCGCGGATTTGAACGCGGCGGCGGAGGAAGTGCTCAAACGCTACGGCCGTTACAGCCCCTTCAAGAATTATCCCGGTCCGTACCCTTACCCGGCGAGCACCAACGTGAGCGTCAACCATGAAATGGTGCATGGGATCCCGGGAAAGCGCAAGTTGAAGGAAGGCGACATCGTTTCGGTAGACTGCGGAACGGTATTTGAGGGGTACGTGGGCGACGCGGCGTTTACCGCCGGAGTCGGCGAGATTAACGAACTCGCGCGGATCCTTGTACAGACCACCGAAGGAGCGCTGTTCGCCGGTATCGCCAGGATGGTCGCGGGGAATCACATTGGTGATGTCTCTTTTGCCATCCAAAAATATGCCGAAAGCCGCGGTTTCCACGTTACGCGTGAATACACGGGGCACGGTGTTGGTCGGGCGATGCACGAAGGACCGCAGGTCCCGAATTATGGCAACGAAGGCCGCGGGATGGCCTTGAGGGTTGGCATGACGGTCGCGCTTGAACCGATGCTCCTGGTTGGATCACCATACACCAGGGTGCTCCCGGACCAGTGGACGGTGTCTTCAGCCGACGGCTCTTTGACGGCGCACTTTGAACATACTGTGGCAGTAACCGAGAACGGACCTTTGATCCTGACTACGCAGGGAGACGGTTCAGTTCTGGACGGAATATGGAAGTAGTAGTAAAATTGAAAATTCGGATTAAGGTCAGTGACGAGGAGTAAGAAAAATGAAAGTATCACCATCCATTCGCAAGCGTTGTGCGAAATGCAAAATAGTAAAACGCAGTGGCATTCTGTTCGTTATCTGCGAAAACCCAAAGCATAAGCAGCGACAAGGGTAGAGGACATATGGCGAGAATTGAAGGTGTTGATCTTCCGCGAAATAAGCGGGTTGAAGTTGGCCTGACCTACATTTTTGGGATCGGCCCTACGCGCGCAACTGAAATCCTGAAATCCACCCAGGTGAACCCTGATACACGGATCAAGGATCTGACCGAAAATGAAGTCAATTCATTGCGCGAGTATATTTCGAAGAATTTCAAAGTGGAAGGCGATCTGCGCAGAGAAGTGCAGATGAACATTAAGCGCCTGGTTGAAATTGGTTGCTACCGCGGTTTGCGCCACAGGCGCAACCTGCCCGCCCATGGTCAACGAACCCGAACGAACGCCCGAACAGCAAAGGGTCCCAAGAAGACCGTTGCCGGTCGCGGACGCCGTCGTGGAGCAGCGAAGAAGTAAACTGGTCGATGAGCCGCTTCCTGGTGGGGTGCCTTCTCCCCCCGCGGCAGCCGGGAAGAGCTCTAGAGCAGATCTGACAAGCTTGATAAATAAAAGGTAAATGAGGAACTATGGCTCAAAATGTACGCTCAACGCGTCGAACAAGCACGACCAAGAAAACAAAACGAACCCTGTCGTCAGCGCAGGTGCACATTTTTGCATCGTTCAATAACACAATTGTGACTGTGACTGATCAACAGGGCAACTCGCTTTGTTGGGGAAGCGCAGGTTCGGCTGGTTTCAAAGGCTCCCGCAAGAGCACACCATTTGCAGCCCGCCTGGCTGCTGAGCAGGCGATCAAAGCCGCCCAGGGTATGGGTGTGCAGGAAGTCGACATGATCATCAAAGGACCCGGACCTGGACGTGAGTCTGCGATCCGTGCAGTTCAATCCCTCGGGTTGAAAGTACGCTCGATCACCGATATCACCCCGGTACCTCACAATGGATGCCGGCCTCCAAAGAAACGCCGCGTGTAATACAGGAGAAGAGAACATATGGCAAAATATACTGGTCCGGCATGCAAACTTTGCCGGCGTGAAGGTGAAAAACTATTTTTGAAGGGCACCCGCTGCTACTCGCCGAAATGTGCGTTTGAGAAGCGTGGTTTTGCCCCCGGTCAGCACGGCCGCACCCGCCAGGGTCGCAATGAGCGAGAATCTGACTATGCCCGCCAGCTGCGCGCCAAACAGCGTGCACGCCGCGTTTACGGCATGATGGAGCGACCGTTTAGAAGGTATTATGAAATCGCGTTACGGACGCGTGGTTTGTCTGGTCTTAACCTCCTGCGCACGCTCGAGACAAGACTTGACAATGTGGTCTACCGTCTTGGTTTCGCTGAGAACCGCGCCCAGGCACGCCAGCTGGTGAATCATGGTCACTTTACCATCAATGGCCGCCGGGCAGACATCCCCTCGATGCTTGTCAAACCCGGGGATACCGTTGCGGTAACTGAGATCGCATCAAAGCTCACGTTCTTCAAAGAACTTCCTGACCTGGCGGAGAAACGTCTCTGCGCAGTTTGGATGGACCGGGATGTGAAAAAGCTTTCAGGTCGTGTGCTTCGATTACCCGAACGGTCTGAGATCGATGGCAGCCTGAATGAGCAGCTAATCGTTGAGTACTACTCACGCTGAGGTCGATAACCCGATGAGAGGATACGTTTTTGTATCGGAAAGGGGTAAATTGTGTGCGCTTTAATTAATATGGTCACCCCCAAGATCGAACGCGAAGCTGAAAGCCGCAATTACGGCAAGTTCGTTATCAGTCCGCTCGAAAGAGGCTATGGTGATACCCTTGGCAACTCACTGCGCCGGGTTTTGCTCTCGTCATTGGATGGGGCTGCGATCTCCGCGATACGCATTTCAGATGTCACCCATGAATTCTCGGATATTCCGGGAGTGCGAGAGGATGTCATCCAGGTTATGCTGCAGGTCAAGCAGATCCGTATGATCCTGCATGAAGGCGATACCGCCCACATGCACCTGGACGTGCGCGGCGAAGGTGTTGTCACCGCGGCAGATATCCAGGCGCCATCTGAAGTTGAAATCATCAACCCTGAACTCTACCTGTTCACCGTGGATAATGCCAAAACCAGGCTCGATATCGACTTCACCGTCGAACGCGGTCGCGGCTATTCACCCTCAGCCGACCGCAGCGGCAAGCTGCCCATCGGCGAGCTTCCTGTAGACGCGATCTACAGCCCGGTAAAACGGGTGAATTTCGCTGTGGGTTCAGCGCGCGTTGGTCAGAGCACCAATTTCGACCGCCTGTCGCTTGAGATCTGGACGGATGGCACCTTGACACCCGAAAAAGCGCTGATCAGCTCCTCGCGGATCCTGATCGATCATCTACGATTGGTCTCAGGGATCACCGAAGATACCGTACTGCTTGGTGTTGAGAAAGAAGTGACCGGCAGCCATTTGACGAGCGAAGCAGCTGAAACCCCGATCGAAAACCTTGATCTATCTGTACGCGTGTTCAACTCATTGAAACGCACCGGGATCAAGACGGTTGGTGATGTTCTGGAATTATTGGATAAGGGCGATGAAGCCGTGATGTCCATCCGCAATTTTGGCGAGAAGAGCCTTGATGAACTTCGCGACAAGATGCAGGAAAAAGGTTTCATGCCTGACGAAAAAGAGTTGGAGTAGGTAGAGATGCGTCATCAAATTGCAGGATATAAACTTGGAAGACAAAAAGACCAGCGCGAAGGCTTGCGCCGCACGATGGTCAAGCAATTGTTCACCCACGAACGGATCACCACCACCCGCGCGAAGGCTATGTTCATCCGCGGAGAAGCCGAAAAATTGATCACACTTGCACGCCGCAGCGCCAAGGGCACCGATAGCGAGAAGGTAGCTGCCCGCCGTTTGGCTGCCTCCCGCATCGGAGACGCCACCCTGGTGAAGAAATTATTCGATGAAATCGCGCCGCGATTTGAACAGCGGCCTGGTGGATACACACGGCTTTATAAGCTTGGTCCACGCCTTGGCGATGCCGCCGAGATGGTAATGATCGAGCTCGTGGAAGAATAATCCATCCGGCTAAGGCTGGACGGATTGGAATGGCACTTTACAAACTTATCCTCGCTTACGACGGTACCGATTTTTCTGGTTTTCAACGCCAGGGAAAAACGCGCACAGTCCAGGGAGTAGTAGAAGATGTTCTGCGTGAGCTTGGATGGCAGGAAAAAGCCATCCTGTTCGCAGGACGCACCGATGCAGGTGTGCATGCTTCCGGGCAGGTTGCGAGTTTTCGACTGATCTGGCAACACTCATCTGCTGATCTGGTCAGCGCGTTGAATGCCAGGCTACCGGATGATGTATCTGTGGTTGCGCTAGAAGAAACAGAGGCGGAATTCCACCCCCGTTATGACGCCTCAAGCCGGTGTTACCACTACACGTTATATCATCAGGCAACCCGTCACCCGTTGCGCGATCGCTTCGCATGGAGGATCTGGCCGGAATTGGACGGAACCCTCTTGAACAAGGCAGCCAGCGTGTTTGTCGGCCGGCATGATTTTTCTGCTTTTGGCCGGGCGATGAAAAAGGACCACAGCACTGTGCGTGAGATCTTTCACAGCCAATGGCACAAAGAACCTCTCGGATGGCGCTATGAGATAGAGGCGAACGCGTTTCTCTACCACATGGTCAGAAGGCTGGTTTTTGTCCAGGTGAGTTACGCGAAAGGAGCTCTCAGCGTGGAAGAACTGCTGGCGGGCTTGAATTCGCAGGCGCGCATCAAACCGGGGCTCGCTTCGGCGCGCGGATTGGTTCTGGCAGAGGTAAGGTACGATGGCAAAACAAGCCAGGTAACCGAGGATGAAGAAAATTAATACGAAGGTCGGCAATAACCGACCAATGGAGATGAGAAATTGGACAAGACTTTCGTCCTAAAAGGAAAACAGGAACCTGAGTGGCTGCTGGTGGATGCAGCGGGTCAGGGAATTGGCCGATTGGCCACTCAAATTGCCGGATATCTGATCGGCAAGCACAAACCCACATTTAGCCCGGGCGTTGACATGGGCGATGCGGTGGTTGTGATCAATGCCTCAAAACTGGATATCACCCAGAAACGGCTTGATGAGAAGAAATACTACAAGCACTCAAATTACCCGGGTGGACTGAAAACCGTCATTTTGAGAGATCAGATGAAGAACCACCCTGACCGTGTGATCACTTCTGCCGTTTGGGGAATGCTTCCGCACAACCGCTTAGGGCGGTCATTGTTGAAGCGTCTTAAGGTCTACGCCGGCAGCGAACACCCGCACGCTGCACAAAACCCGAAACCGGTAGCTTAAAGGAGCAGGAGAAACATGTCGATTCAGTATTTTGAAGGTGTTGGCCGCCGCAAAGAAAGCACCGCGAGGGTGCGCCTGATGAGCGGGACTGGAAAATTCACCGTTAATGACCGTCCGTTGGAAGAATACTTTCCGCGTACCGGTGATATTGACGCCATTCTTGGCCCGCTGACTGCAGCCGAGCAAAGCCGTGTAACATTTGACATCACCGCCACTGTGCGCGGCGGCGGTGTAACCGGCCAGACCGATTCCGTGCAGCTTGGACTTGCCCGGGCGCTGGTGAAAATGAACGCCGAGAATATCGCGCTTCTTCGCAAGGGTGGCTATCTCACCCGCGATCCACGCGTAAAGGAACGCAAGAAGCCAGGTTTGAAACGAGCCCGCAAGGCGCCTACCTACACCAAACGTTAAACCACCAGGGATTCTCCTGGATTTGACAAGACGCAATCGTTGTGGGCGTGGTCTGGAAGGTAGCGCTGCTACCTGACCCCAACCCGCCGCAACGATTGTTGCTTTAACAGAGGAATTATGACAGATTACCAGATCCGGAATTTACTCATTTGCGAAATTGGGGCTGATGCCGCCAGGGTTGAAGAGGTGGTCAAGTCCGCCGATCTGGTTGTGGCGCGTGGTGAACAGGCGCTCAGGTGGCTGGACTTGATCGACATAAATATCGACCATGTTATTAAGGTTCAGACGCAATTCGACCGGGGTGAAGACGCGCAGGGTTTGAGGTTTGGTGAAACGGAATTCCAGTTATTCCAAAATGCTAAAAGCCTGTGTTACGTCACCCAAATCACCCCGCCATGCGCTGACCTGGTCGCCGCGGAATTTATACGCCACGCGGAAATGGTGCGCATTCTTGGAGGACAAGATCCCGTCACGGTCCTGTTCCAGGAGCACCAGGTTCCAGTGAACGGAAGGCTGCAGATCGTGGATGGTCTGACCATCGTAGAGGATCAGTACCCGCAGTTTTCCAGCGCAGCGCCTGCGCTGGTACACCTGGATGGTTCGGGTGTGGACATGGCAAAATTCAAGCACTGCCTGCTGCAGGTTTATCCAGGCGATCACCTGCTGTATGGACTGGGTCTCGCTTACCCCGAAAGAGGTAGATGGGTAAAGATGCAGGTTAAGGAGCTTTCTGGCGAGTTGTCGTTTGAAACCCTGTACCTGCCTGCGTTGCCGGCCGATTCCACGTTGGAAAACTTCATGCACGTGATCGCCAAACTGCGCGCGCCTGATGGCTGCCCGTGGGACCGAAAACAAACCCACGCCAGCCTGCGCCGCTACCTGCTGGAAGAAACTTATGAAGCGATCGAAAGACTGGATGAAAACGACCTGGCAGGGTTGCAGGAGGAACTTGGGGATATCCTGCTGCAGATCGCGCTGCACGCCGAGATCGCCTGGGAATCTGGCACATTCGATATGACGGGTGTGCTCCAGGGCATCAACCGCAAAATCGTTTCCAGGCATCCGCATGTCTTTTCCACGGCAGAGGCACGGGACGAAACGGCTGTTATCCAGAATTGGGAGAAGATAAAAGAGTCCGAAAGAGCGGAAAACGAGGACGAGTCTCAGAAAGGCCTGCTGGACGGGATTCCCGCCATCCTGCCTGCGCTCTCGCAGGCGCAATCGCTTCAGGAAAGGGCTGCCCGGGTCGGTTTTGATTGGCCAGAGATCAAACCCGTGATCGACAAGGTTTTCGAGGAGTTCGAGGAGATCAAGCATGCGCCGGACGCGCCATCCCGGGCAGAAGAACTTGGCGACCTGTTGTTCGCGGTGGTGAACCTGGTGCGCTGGTACGGGGTGGATTCTGAGAACGCGCTGCGCGCGACGAACACCAAGTTCCGTAAACGTTTTGCGTATATCGAAAAGGAAGCCAGGGCTGCCGGCCGTGAGCTGCGGGATATGACGCTGGAAGAAATGGACGTGTTGTGGGAAGCCGCGAAAAAACTGGCAGGCGGTGAGCCAGCCAGGTAGGGCTTCTGGAAGTGTGCTGGTTTATAATTGACTAAACTCCTGACGAGGTAAAACATGACCAATCCCCTGATTGAATGCATCCCGAATTTTTCTGACGCACGCAGACCCGAGGTCATCGCGGCGATCCTCGCGACCCTGGAATCTGTGAAGGGTGTGAGCGTGCTTGACCACCACTCCGATTTGGATCATAACCGGACGGTGGTCACATTTGTTGGCAGCCCACAGGTGGTGGAGGAGGCGGCATTCCAGGCCATCAAGAAAGCGCAGGAATTGATCGACCTTGACCAGCACACCGGCGCGCATCCGCGCATCGGCGCGACTGACGTGGTACCGTTTGTGCCCATCACGGATGTGACCATGGCGGAATGCGTTGAATTGGCCAAGCGGCTCGGCAAACGGGTGGGGAATGAACTGTCAATACCAGTTTACTTGTATGAAGAAGCCGCGAGCAGACCCGATCGACAAAACCTTGAGAATATCCGCAAAGGACAATACGAAGGATTAAAACAGGAAATTGGCACCAACCCTGAGCGCCAACCGGATTATGGACCCGCCAGGATGGGAAGCGCGGGCGCAACAGTGATCGGCGCCAGGGCGCCCCTGATCGCCTTCAACATCTACCTTACTACTTCTGACATCGATATCGCGCAGAAGGTAGCCCGGGCGGTGCGCAATTCTTCCGGCGGGTTCCGTTTTGTGAAAGGGATGGGGGTGTTGGTGGACGGGATGGCGCAGGTATCCATGAACCTGACAGATTTCCACAAGACTCCCATCTTCAGGGTCGTCGAATTTGTGCGCCGGGAAGCCCAGCGTTATGGGGTTGGCATTCATCACAGCGAGCTGGTGGGATTGATCCCGCAGGCGGCCCTGATGGATACCGCGGTGTGGTACACGCAGATGGACCAGTTTGAACCGGAGCAGATCCTTGAAAGCCGGCTGTACACGGTCAAAGCGAAATCTGCTGAAGAGAGCGCGGGAAAATACGATTTCATTGATGAACTTGCCAGCGGAGACCCCACCCCCGGGGGAGGCTCAGCGGCGGCGTTCACAGCGGCCGAGGCGGCCGGATTGGTGGCCATGGTCGGCCGGGTAACTGTGGGGAAAAAGAAATACGCGGAAGTTGAACCGCAAATGCTGCGGTTGATCGAAAAAGCCGATGTTTTGAAAGCCACACTCATCACCTGCGTGCAGGAGGATGCCAATTCCTTCAACGGGTTTATACAGGCGACCCGCCTGCCGAAGGGGTCAGAGGCGGAGATCACTCACAGGGAGGCAGCCATGGAGGCGGCGACGCTGCACGCTGCCAAGGTGCCGCGCCGGGTCGCGGGATTGGCGATGGAGGTTCTGCGCCTGGCGGTGGAAGCCGCGGAACTTGGGAATGTGAATGCCATTTCGGATGCCGCTTCTGCCGCCCACCTGGCGGTCGCGTCTGTAAAAGGCGCCGGTTTGAACGTGATGATCAACCAGAAAGCATTGAAAAATCCTTCCGCGATCGATGACATGGTGAAAGACCTGGTGGATTTTGAGCAGGAAGTTCATCATCTGGGAGCGCGGCTAACCAGCGTCTTGCAGGAACGCGCTGGACTGTAAGGAAGATCTCAAGGGAGACAGAATATGGGAATCAAAGCTGACCGCTGGATTAAGATGATGGCGCTGGAGCATCACATGATCGAACCCTTTGAGTCCAGCCAGGTGCGCGAGGGAGTGATTTCCTACGGATTGTCTTCATATGGATACGACATCCGGGTGGCGGACGAATTTAAGATCTTTACGAACGTGTACAGCGCGGTGGTTGATCCGAAGAAGTTCGACAATAAATCAATGGTGGATTTTAAAGGGGATGTGTGCGTGATCCCGCCCAACTCCTTCGCGCTGGCGAGAACGGTGGAATACTTCCGGATCCCGCGCAGCATCCTGACGATTTGTGTCGGAAAGAGCACATACGCACGCTGCGGGATTATCGTAAACGTCACGCCCTTCGAGCCCGAGTGGGAGGGGTTTGTCACGCTCGAGATCTCCAATACCACACCCTTGCCGGCGAAGATTTATGCCAACGAGGGGATCGCACAGGTGCTGTTTTTCGATGGCGAGGAGGTGTGCGAGACTTCATACGCCGACCGCAAGGGCAAGTATCAGAACCAGCAAACGATCCTGCTTCCCAGGTTATAAAATCGGATATAATTTGTCTTAATATGAGATCTCGATGGAAATTTCAGGTTGTAAACTTGTTGCTGTCTCTGCTGGTATTGGGAGTCCTGTTCGCTGCCAGTGGTTGTTCTGTATTTCAACCTGCACTTCCGACCCAGACGCCTGCGCTCCCACCAACCTTAACCCCGCAACCCTCAGCCACCCCCCTTCCTCCCACGCCTACCGCGACACCAACCAATGAACCTTTGTACCTCGACGCGACTGTGCTCTCATTCGATGCCCAGGTTCCCATCCTGATCTACCACCATTTCATCCCGGACCGGCTTGGCGAAACAAATTCGATGAAGATGACGCTGACCGAGTTCAAAAATGAACTCACCAAGTTCTATGACAATGGATTTGCGCTTGTCTCGCTGAGGGAATGGATCGATGGGACGTACGAGCTTCCGGCTGGAAAGAAACCTTTGATCATCACCATTGATGATCTGTGGTTCGGGGACCAATTGTTCATTGGAGAGGACGGAACGCCATCGGAGTACTCCGGCCTGGGCTTGCTTTACCAGTTCTCACAGGAACATCCCGATTTTGGATTTCACGCGGCGACGTTTGCTGTCTACGGTGATAAATATTACGCGGTAAAACAGGTCGGCGACCAGTTCTACAGCGATGATGACGCCACCTGGACCTCACCGGCATGGCGGCAGAAACTGGGCACAACCATCGCCTGGGCAATCGACAATGGCATTGAAGTCTACAATCATACCCTGCTGCACAAGCTTACCGAAATCAGCGACGATGAGATCCATCGCCAGTTATGGGAAAACGACTGGATCCTGCGGGACCTGTTAGGAGAGGTTGGGCGAGAAGATCTAATCCCGGGGCTTGAGAACATCATCGCCCTGCCGGAAGGAAAATGGCCGGAAACTTACAGCGGGAAGAATGAGGTCCTGAATTACAAGGACCCTGAAGGATTGCCAGTGAAAGCGGTGTTGGAGGCGTACAACCTCGATTCTGCTCAATTTACCCCTTCGTTTTTCAGCCCGCAATTTAATCCGTACGCGATCCTTCGAATCACGGCATCCCCCTATTTTGTGGAATACATTCTGCAGAACCAATCCACGATCGCGCCCGCGGTCAACTGCCGGCTTGGACCGCTGGATCCTGCCGGGGCGGAAAACGCCGATGTCCTCCAATCCCTGATTCGCGACGCGGTGACGAACGACACCTGCAGCCAAGGGGTGTACCATGTCAACGGGTACATTTTTACTGCCCGGCCGGATGGCGTTGAACTATTCAGAGATCAACAGGCGGAAAATTAGTCCAGGAATTCATCGTCTCATTCCTCCCGGAAGGTCTTCACGGGAGGTTTTTCTTTGTATAATTCATGCAGGGAGTCCAACAGGAGGAACCTATGACACGGTTGAAAAACGTGATCAAACGATCTGGCGCAGTGGTGCCTTTCACTGCCGAGCGGATCGCGAATGCCATCTACCGCGCCGCGGTGGAAGTGGGCGGGCGGGACAGGAAAACCGCGGATGACCTCGCCCGGCAGGTGGTGGAAATCCTCGAAGCCAATCCGGATCCGGATTACACGCCGCACATTGAAGAGATCCAGGACCTGGTGGAGAAGGTTTTGATCGAAAACGGGCACGCCAGGGTGGCGAAGGCGTACATTCTCTACCGGGATGAAAGGGCGCGCCACCGCGCGCAAAATGAAGCCCAGGTCGCGAGACCTTCTGAGAATATTCCCTGGTCGAAAATATGGCACGTGCTGGATTGGGCGGTTGATCATGACCTGCATCGCGTGGAAAAACTGAACGAACGTATCGAGAGGGGGGAGTTTTCACAAATTGTCACGGAATCCGAAGCTGCGTACACGGTTGATATCGAGAACACGGCGGCTGCCATTCTGGCACGCAAGGAACGCCTGAAAATCATCATCATTACCGGTCCTTCCTCGTCAGGTAAGACAACCACGACCATCAAAGTAGGGGAAAAGCTGAAAAACGCAGGATTGCGCCTGGTAACAATGAATGTAGATAACTACTTCTTTGACCTGGAAATGCACCCGAAGGATGAATTTGGTGATTATGATTTTGAAACCCCGCAGGCGTTGGACCTGTCACTGATTAATGAACATCTAAAACGGTTGATCAAGGGCGAGCAGGTGATGATCCCGTTCTATGATTTCAAAACCGGTAAACGCGTCCCGGAGCAAACACCGATGCAACTGGAAACCGGCAACCTGATCCTGATCGATTCGCTGCATGGATTATTCCCGGCCATGACCGAGGGCATCGACGACGAGATGAAATTCAGGCTGTACCTCGAGCCCTTGATGCAGATGAAAGGCATGGATGGCGAGTATATTCACTGGACCGACATCCGCTTGATACGGCGCATGCTACGTGACGCGTCCCACCGGGCGTACGACCCGCGCCAGACGCTTGAGCACTGGCATTACGTGCGCGCCAGCGAGATGCGCAATATCATTCCCAATATCAACCGTACGGATTTCATCGTCAATTCCGCCATGCCGTATGAGCTTGCGCTGTACGCGGCGAAAATGAAAGACCATTTTTCACAGTGGACGGAAGAATATCGAAACGATCCGTTGAAAGAGGATGCCTTCAGCCGGGCGGATAGGGTATTCCGCATGTTGGACACCATCACACCCATGGCAGATGACAGCCAGGTGCCGCTTGATTCTGTGATCCGGGAATTTATTGGGGGATCGAGCCTGAAGTATTAGGAATTGATCAATGAGAAAACGGTTAAAAACCCTCGAGAATTTCAACCCCTTCAAAGACCGCTCGCCGATCCAGCGCGATCACGCGGCGCAATACCTGCTCATCACCCTGTTGAGTTTTGCCTTTTCTGTGAGCGCGACCAGGTTGTTCCTCGAATTGACCGGGTATCCCCAGCTTGGCGGCGGAGGGGTGCATATTGCCCACGTATTGTGGGGCGGCTTGCTACTGTTTATCGCGGCGCTGCTCCCATTGATCCTGGTCAATGAATGGGCGTTGAGCGTATCGGCGCTCATAGCGGGCCTGGGGATTGGCTTATTCATCGATGAGGTCGGCAAATTCGTCACCGCCACCAATGATTATTTTCATCCCGCGGCCGCTCCTATTGTGTATGTATTCTTTCTCTTCACGGTTCTACTCTTTTCTCAGATCCGGAAAAGCCGGCATTCTTCGTCGCGCGGCGAGATGTACAAGATCCTCGAGCGCTTTACCGAGGTGCTCGATCATGACCTTTCGGCCGATGAATTCCAGGAGCTTGACGACCGGCTGGAGGAGGTGATTAAAACCGGTGAATCAGTTTCATTGGTACAGCTCGCGGAAGACCTGAAAAACTTCCTTGCCCGAAACCGCAAGCGGGTTGTTCCGGATTCGCCCAACATATACGAGCGATTTCGAAAAGGATTCATCCGCTTTGAAAAGCAGGTGCTCGACCAGAAACGCTTGATCCTGGTGATGGTCATCGGTCTGTTGGTTTGGGGGGTGTGGGCGATCTTTGCGCCGACGAGTATTCTGAAGCCGCAGGCATCTGAGGGTGGTCTCGCGAAGATCCTCAATCAGACAGTGTTCACCCGTGTTTTTCAGAAAGAAGGCGGGTTTACCTGGTTTGAAGTGATGATCATGATCGAGGGCGTTACAGGCGTTCTGGCAGTGATCTCAGGGCTGATGATCGTTTTTAAGGCTACCAGGCAAGGAGTCTGGCTGGCAATTATCAATCTATTATTCACCTTAACGATCGTAAATCCGCTGGTTTTCTATTTTGAACAGTTTTCCACGATCATTATCGCGGCGTTGCAGTTCCTGCTTTTTATCCTGCTGATCAGGTACCGGATTCGCTTCTTGAAATAGTCGATCAACCATGGAGACGGTTTCCTCGACACTCGTGATTTAAACCTGCCATAGCCAGGCTGTTGGTGTGATCACCATGATTGTCATAGTCGCTTTTTCGATCAAGTGTATACGTTACAAGAAAGCTCCTGATTAGACAACGACAGACCCTACAGAGGTAACCTGATGAATCTTTCGGACGCTCTGCCTTTTTCTGAAGCATACTGGGTTGAACCAGGTAAATTTATGGCGGGAGAATACCCGGGGGCGCGGTATTATCAAACCGCCCAAAAGCGGATTCAGAGTCTGATCAGATCAGGCGTCACGCTGGTGATCGATCTGACCATGCCCGGAGACTCCGTTTATCCATACGCGGATCTGCTGCAAAGCGAAGCCGCGGAATACAACACGCAGGTGACCCGTAAAAACTTCCCGATACCGGATTACGCCGCACCTTCCGACAAGCTGATGTCTGCGATCCTGGATGAGATCGACGCCCAAATCGCGGCAGGCGGTGTGTTGTACGTCCACTGCCTGGCTGGTATCGGCAGGACCGGGACGGTCGTGGGGTGTTACCTGGCGCGGCATGGCTACGCGGGTTGGGCGGCGCTGGAACACATCAAGCAGCTGAGAAAAGATACTTCCAGCTGGCTGCAGCGCAGCCCTGAATCACGGGACCAGGTGGAATTGATCCTCAACTGGGCAACTGGTAAGTAACCATTGTCATTGACCAATCAGGGGCATTACGGTAAAATCTTGCGTTACATGCGTTGTACCCTTCGCATGAATCTTTTTTGAAAGGGCTTGAAGATGAAAGTATTGTTGTTGAAAGACGTATACAAGTTGGGACACGCTGGGGACGTGAAAAAAGTTGCAGATGGCTACGGACGCAACTACCTTCTGCCGCAGGGATTGGCAGCGTTAGCCACCCCCGGTGCTCTGAAGACCGTTGAGAAGATCAGGGAGAAAGCCTCTGTGGAACGCGCTCTCCTGAACCAGGAAATGAGCGGAATCGCGGAGCTGATCAAAGATGCTCACCTCCAGTTCTTCAGCAAAGCAGGTGAAACCGGCAAACTCTACGGTTCGATCACCACGCAGATGATGGCTGATGAGTTGAACAAGAAATTTGGCACCTCGATCAACCGCCACCAGCTGGAGATTGAACCCATCCGCACGTTGGGTGAGCACACGGCCACCGTTCGTCTGACAGTCGACCTCAACCCGAAAATCGTCATCCTGGTAAACCGGGAAGGCGAAGCCGCCAAGATTTCTGCAAAGAAGGCGGAAGCCGCCGCGGTCAAGGTTGAAGAAAGCGCTGAGACTGTCGAATCAGTAGAAGAAGCGGCCGAAGAATTGGTTGAAGAAGTTACAGAGGAAGTGGTAGAAGAAACCCCTGTGGAATCAGCCGAAGAAGTGATTGAAGAAACGACTGAGACGACCAGCGACGAAGAAAAAGAGTAGTTCATTCACCATCGAGTGAACCGGAGACCGGCTGGTTAGCCCATGGGTAATCAGCCGGTCTTTGTTATAATCGGTGAAGAGCAGCCATGACCGTAGGTGAATACTTACAGAAGCTCAGGGAAGAAAAACGGATTTCTTTAGATGACGCCGCTAAAGATACCAATATCCGCGTAAATTACCTGCAAGCGATCGAAAGAGACGAACTGGCCAGCCTGCCCTCTCAAGCGCAGGCGCGCGGATTCACGCGTCTGTACGCGGCGTACCTCGGGATAGGGGGGGATGTTTCCGAGATCGTGAACCGGATCAACAACCCGCAGGTTGAGGAGCAGTTGGAACTCAAGCCCGAACCAGTTGCGGAAGAACCCCCGGCGTTTGTGGCAGTGGAAAAAAACACCGGGGGAAAAAAGAGCCGAAAACCCGCTGAAGCCCCTGCAGGCAAAAAAGAAAAGCCCGCAACCGGTGCGGAAAGAGAACAACCGCAAGAAGTGCCGGTATCCCAGGCGATCTTTATCCAGATCGGCCAGGACCTGCGAACGCAGCGGGAAGCGCTGGGGCTTTCACTGGGCGACGTTGAACGGCTGACGAAAATTCGCGAGTTTTTCATTTATTCGCTTGAAAACGGCAGGATCGATGATCTGCCATCCACAGTGCAGGGGCGGGGCATGTTGAACAACTACGCCGCCTTCCTCAGCCTCAACGCGGATACGCTGCAGACCCGCTACGCGGAAGGGCTTCAGCAAAAACGCCAGGAACAATTCCAGGAGGAGCAGAAGGCAAAAAAAGGCGGGGTAAAGGTGATGGGCAGCGCGCCGCTCAGCGGCTGGAGGCGGTTTCTGACGCCCGACCTGCTGGTAGGCAGCCTTGTGTTTATCACGCTGTTCTCATTGGTCGTTTGGGGCGCCACCCAGATGATCCGGACCAGCCGGCTGGAAGCCCAACCCACCATCAGCTCCATCTCTGAAGTGCTGGTGGGGGATGTGACGTCCACCGGTGTGATCACGCCGGAATCCACAACCGTTGTCAATCCCCAGCAAACGCAGATGGCAGAAGGACTCACAACCCCGGTGGTGGATCTGCAGGCTACCTTGTCTGCATCGAATTTTGGACCAATCCAACTGGTGATCGTTGCTTACCAGAGGGCGTTCATGAGTATCATAGTGGACGGGAAGGAAGAATTTTCCGGGCGGGTGATTCCAGGCAACGTCTATTCCTATTCCGGATCTAACAAGATCTCCCTGCTCACGGGCAACGCCGCCGCGCTGCAGGTTTACTACAACCAGCAGGATATTGGAATCCTGGGACCTTTCGGACAGGTAGCCAGGATGGAATTCACAGTGCAGGAAATGATCACTCCCACCCCGCAATTCTCGCCAACGCCGACGCAGACCCCGCGGCCAACCCTGACCGCCCTGCCGACCCGCACACCGCAGCCCACCGCCACTATACCCACACAGACCATCACACCGGCTCGCACGGTGGCGCCATAATTGCCGATGAAAAAACAGACCTACTTTTTGGCGTCGCTTGGCTGCGCGA
This sequence comes from uncultured Anaerolinea sp., assembly GCA_964470275.1. GTDB lineage: Bacteria > Chloroflexota > Anaerolineae > Anaerolineales > Anaerolineaceae > UBA6107. Next base: position 16,106 of record CAYYBP010000034.1, read on the forward strand.
AGAACAGCGTCGATTCGGATTCCATCGCGGTGCTGTTGGAGCGTGAGGGATTTCGCGGCGCTGAAAAACCCAACCAGGCCGAAGTATTGATCGTCAATACTTGCGGATTCATCCAACAGGCACGGGATGAATCCATCGAGGTGCTGCGTGAACTATCTGCAGGGAAAAAATCCGGTCAGATCCTGATCGCGGCCGGCTGCCTAAGTGAGTTGTTCCGCGAAAAATTAACCGAGGCTGTTCCTGGGCTGGATGGCATTATCAGCACACGGCGCTGGATGGATATTGTCGACCTGGTGGACTCACTGCGCACCGAACGCACCACCCGGCGCTATCACCTGCCTGAGTCACCCACCATCGGCACGGATGAAAAAGGGGTTACACGGGCTTCCATCCAGGGAGCCAGCGCGTACCTGAAGATCGCCGACGGTTGCCGCAGACCCTGCGCGTACTGCTCCATTCCTCTCATCAAGGGTCCGCAGGTTAGCCGGCCGCAGACAGCCATTATCGATGATGCCCGCAGGCTCCAGGACGCCGGCATACGCGAATTGATCCTGATCGCGCAGGACACAACGGATTACGGTTCCGACCTGGGGATGAAGGACGGGCTGGTGAAGCTGCTGGAAAACCTGCTGCCATCGGTTCCGGACATCAACTGGGTGCGCTTGATGTACGCCTACCCCGGCTATGTGAGTGATCCACTGATCGACCTGATGAGCACGGCGCGGCAGATCCTGCCTTACCTGGATATCCCGCTGCAGCACGCATCGCCGGCGGTTTTGAAGGCGATGAAACGCCCCGCCAACATGGAGTGGGTGCGCAATACCCTGCAAAAGATGCGTGAACGAATCCCAGGGCTGGCGCTGCGGACGACCTTTATCACCGGTTTCCCGGCCGAGACAGAAAAGGATTATCAAACGCTGCTCGATTTTGTGGCGGAGATCCGGTTTGACCACATGGGTGTATTTCCATATTCCTTCGAATTGGGCACGAGCGGGGCTGCCTTGGGCGACCCGATCCCGGCGGATGAAAAAACGAGGCGGGTCGAAGGGTTAATGAAACTGCAGGAGACCATTTCGATGGAAAGAAACCAACGCTTGATTGGGAAAAGCCTCGACGTCCTGGTGGAGGGCTACGGAGATGGGGTTTCAGTCGGCCGTTCCTACCGCGACGCGCCGGAAATCGACGGGCTGGTGCTCATCGAAGACGAGGCGGAAATTGGCCAGATCGTACCTGTTAAAATCACAAGCGCCCTGGTTCAT
>CAYYBP010000035.1:0-17091 GCA_964470275.1 uncultured Anaerolinea sp.
CATGTTCCCCGATTCCTTTTATTGCCTGTTATCGCGACCCGAACTGAACGGGCGGCAGAAGGCGGTATGTTTTATGGTTTGGCCAAGTCTGAACCACCCGGAAGGCTTCAGCATACTTGCAGCCGCACTGGAAACCGCGCAGTTTATTGACGGTTGTCATATAATCTTTCCAGTCTTTTACACCGAATTGCTTTTCCAGGAAGTCGCCATGCTGGCTTTCGTGCTGCGAGAAGGCGTGCAGCTTCTGCTCGAATTCCTCCGAAATATCAACATAGTGATCAGGGGGTGCAACGCGGTTTGTCCCGACCGTCTCAAAATAAAACACGCTTGGGATCTTTTCGATGGGGGGGAGCTTGCATTCAGGGATGTTGGCAACGCTCGCCCAGATCGCAGCCCGGTAAACCAGTTCACCGACATTGGAATGGTCGTGGACGTAATCATCGCGGTCGTGAGTAAGGATGACATCCGGATTGGTTTGCCGGATGAGGTCCACGTACCTGATCCAATGAGCGTGGTCGAGCCAGATATCAGCGTCTTTATAATCCAAATGGATCAGCTCCGCGCCGATCACGGCCGCACCATTCTGCGCTTCAACTGCCCGTATGGCTTCGATCTCTGGACCGGTGTGAAGCTTGGAGCCCACATTGCCGGTGCAGGCGATTGCCATAAAAACCTTGTGACCCTCTTTTACATAACGGATGAGGGTGCCAGCGCATTGCAGCTCAATATCATCAGGGTGCGCGGAGGCACATAAAACGGTCAATTTCTTTGACATTTGAAAAACCTCCTTGTTTGGATTCACATTTAACCTTCATATTTCCAATAAAGAATATTGGTCTGTTCTCTCCTTTCCATTATTAGGGGCTGAGAGTTTGTAAGCTGCAAAGATCCCCGCAGCGCAACGTCTTCATCGATGTTCCGGTGGGTGACTGATTGACCAGCACCTGAGAAACCCTTTCGCTTGCTCCATCATCTTCGAAATTGGTAAAGTTCTCGTATTGTCTATTCATCAAAAGCATTTACTTCGTTTGCACAGAACCCCACGCATCAGTGATCCATTTATCCAGCACCTGGCGCGAGCGGGTGAGAGAACCGATCGGATCATTGTTCCGGTCGAGATCGGCCCACATCTCCATCACCAGCGGTCCTGAAAAACCAAGGTGCGCCAACAAACTGAATATTTCCATAAACCGCACATCTCCCTCGCCCAGCGCCACACCCCGTAATTCACCCGGGCGGGTATCTTTTACGTGCACACCCACCAGGTGACCTTCAGCAAGCGGGAGTTGTTGCAGCGGGCCGTAGCCGAAAGCGGTCATGTTGCCGATATCCGGGTACGCCTGGAACCAGGGGGAATCGAGTTGCTTGACGATGCGCATGATCTTATCCACTGAATTGACAAGCTCGGTATCGACGTTTTCAAGCGCCAGGGTGACCCCGGCCGCGCTCGCCCAGCGGACACCGGTGCGTAGCCCATCAACATACCTGGCTTCGGTATCCGCGGTGGCGGGCTCATAAAATGCATCGTACCCCATCACCTGGATGACCCTCACGCCCAGGTCGGCTGCCAGTTCGATCGATCGGTAGAGGATGTCCAATCCTTGCTGCCGCAGCTCAGCCGACGCGCTGCCCAGGGGGAATTTCCGGTGGGCGCTGAGACCCATGCCCCAGATCGGAACCCCGCTGTCATGGATCGCCTGGCGGAGTGCTGCCCTCTCGGTATGCGACCAGTAGAGCCGGTTCAGGCGGTTTGAGCTCTCATCGATCGACATTTCGACAAAATCATACCCGGCCTGTTTTGCGGAATTGAGTATCTGCTCCCAGGTAAATTCAGCAGGGAAAGCTTTTTCGTATATACCGACCGGGTTTTTTCTTAAACAGAACATCTTCTTGCCGCCTTGGTGAATGCTCAATGGGTTAATACGACGATCCTGCCTGAGCTTATATACACCTGAAAAAATAATACCGACCGCGCTTCTACTCTTCCTTTTGCCCATACATCGTGTGGTAAATATTCTGAAATTCCTCGATCTGGGCTTGTGTCAATTTGATGGGATCACCCAGCATGGAGGAAAACAGGGCGATCTTTGCCAGGTCTTCTACCTCAACAGCGTCGATCGTAGCCTGCCACACGGTAGACGCGATCGTGTAAACGCCATGATTTTGCATGATGATCGCGGAGCAGTTGCCGATCTTGCTGATGATCTCTGAGCCGATGTCCTCTCCGCCCACAGCGGCGTAACCGCCAATGGGAATCTCACCACCGAGCAGCGCCGCTGAGGTCATCACGGCCGGGATCGGCCTCCCGAGAACGGCAAATGTGCACGCGTATGGCGAATGCGTGTGGACGATTCCAAAGATATCCGGACGGTGCTGGTACAGGTACAGGTGTGTCTCGGTATCGCTGGAGGGGCGCAACGTACCTTCGAGTATCTTCCCATTGATATCCATCACCAACAGGTCCGAAGGGGTTAGCCGATCGTACCGAAAACCGGTGGGTTTTATCACAATATTCCCGGTCGCAGGGTCTCGTCCGCTCACGGTTCCACTGTGCATGGTTACCAGTCGATTCTTGGGCAATTCAAGCAATGACTCGAACACTTCCTGGCGTAACTTTTCAAGCATCATGGTTTTCTATCCCTTCGTGATTTTTCCGTTTGCGCGGAGAGTGAATTATGCAGCTATCGGACGTAACCACCTAAACCGCCGCCATCAATGACCAGGGCTGCGCCGGTCATCTTGGCAGATTTATCGCTGGCGAGAAATACGACCACTTCCGCGATTTCTGTTGGGTCGATAATGACGCCAAGGGCGTTGTTCTTCTTGTATTCTTCTTCGAGTTGATCGGGGTCAAACCCGTGGATCTTTGCCCGTGCTGCCCGCAATTCGGGTGTCCACATCTTGCTGCCGCCAAAGACCGCGCCGGGCAGCACACTGTTGGCGCGGATCTTATATTTACCAAACTCATTGGCAATGGTGCGGGCCATCTGTAAAACCGCCGCTTTGGACGAATTGTATGCCAGGAAGTGCCGGCTGGGTTTTAGAGCATCATCGCTGTTAATATAGACCAGCGCGCCGCCATCAGGTTGTTTCATGAAGACTTTGATGGCTTCACGCGAGACCAGGAAACTGCCGGTGCAATTGATGCTCATGACCCAGTTCCATTGCTCAAGGGTGCATTGTTCAGATGGCACGCTGACGGAAACACCCGCGTTATTCACGGCGATATTTAACCTGCCAAAGTGGTCAGCGATATATGTGACTGCCCGGACGACATCGTCTTCCTTTGTGATGTCGCATTGCACGGGAAGGATCTGAGCGGAGGGGTCCATTTCCATCAATTCTTTTATGGACTCGTTAAGCCGGTCCATATTAATGTCTACCATCGCCACCAGGGCTTGCTCTTTGATGAACCGGCGTGTGATTGCCAACCCGATCCCCGAAGCCGCCCCGGTGATCAAAGCCACCTTTCCTGCCAGCTCACCTGTTTTTGTATCCATAGAATTTGTACTCATCGAAAATCTCCTTGACTGGATCTGTAGATATAAAACCGAAACGCGTCCGCGACATAATATTCATCCGATAATGCCACGGGCTCCCCGGCAAAATCAAAATCCACCTGCTCAATGTGCAGGATATTGCTGCCCACGCGCACCTGAAGTTTATCAGCGATGTACTCCTCGGCAGATAGCGGGCGTATCCAGGCGATGCCGTGATGAATTTCCAAACTCAAACGTTGACGAAAAAAACCATAGATCGACTGCTGTTCTTCAATGACCTTAAGAAATTCATCCAGAGGGATGTCTCCGGTGGGTGTGTGAAACAGGCTGAGCGGGAGCGTATCGACCGAAAATACAACCCGGGAATCATTCGCGAGCCTTACGCGCTCAACGACCAGCGTCGGCGCGCCAATCTCGATCGAAAGCTGGTTGGAGACGCGTTCGCTCGCCGGCCGGGTGGTCATCAGGAATTCCGCGCTGCCTGGTTCCGCTCCAGATGACCGGATCAGTTGGGTGACACCGGAATTCAGGCTGAGGTTGTTGTAGGTGGGCGGTTTTTTGGCCACAAACGTCCCCACCCCCCACCGGCGTTGGATGAATCCGCCCTGCTCCAGGATCGCCAGCGCGGAGCGGACGGTGGAGCGGCTGATGTTCAAGAATGCAGCAAGATCAGGTTCATTCGGCAGCTGGGTTTCCGGTGGCAGCTCGCCATCCATGATCTTCATTCGCAGGTATTCTGTTACACGCTGCGCCAATTGCATACCTTCGGGCGCACCTTTGTTCCATTGGGTGAAAGGTTCAAACACTACCGAAAGGTCCATAAAATTTCCTATCAGAGGTATGACAACTTGTAAAAATATAATACCCATAATTTAATAATTTGTCAATAATCAGTCAAAAAACCTGCTTTTTGATGAAAATTTCGTCCATTATGAGGGCTTGACAGGCCTTTTTCTAATTGATATACTGATGGTACCCAACAAGATGTATTTAATTGTCATACATCTGCTCATCCAAATACGATAATTAACAGGAGTGATTACCATGGAAAAACTGGCTATTGACGGCGGTTCGCCTGTCCGTACGAAAGACCCGATCGTAGAAACAGATTACTTCACCGATGAGGAACTTAATGCCGTGGTGGATGTGATGAAATCCTCTCGAATTCGGCGCGGGTCGCTCACTCTTGAATACGAAAAACAAATCGCTGAAAAACTGCAGGTCAAACACGCGCTAGCCGTTACCAGCGGAACGACCACCCTGCACATCGCCATGGCAGCGCTGGGGATTGGCCCCGGCGATGAGGTGATCGTCACTCCTTACACATTTGTGGCTTCTGATACCTGTGTGCTCGAGCAAAACGCGATCCCCATTTTCGCGGATGTCGACCCGGTCACGTTAACCCTTGATCCGGAAGACGTGGAGCGAAAAATAACCAAGCGAACAAAAGCGATCATTCCTGTGTCAATCACCGGCACTCCCGTGAACATTGAACCGATTATGGATATTGCCGAGAAGTACAACCTGTATGTTGTCGAGGATTCTGCTCAATCCGTTGGCTCCATGTATCATGGCCGGTACGAAGGAAGGTATGGCGGAACCGTCGGGCACATCGGGTCCTTCAGTACCGTGACCGGTAAGATCATGTCGACCGGCGAGGGTGGCTTTGTAGTGACAAACGATGACGATTTATACGACAAAATGTGGGGGTTCATGGACTTCGGGCGAAAAAAGTCCCAGGGTCCGGCATCCAAATATCACTGGAACCTGCCGTGCACCAATTACCGCGGCACCGAATTCCAGGCGGCGGTGGGTATCCAACAGCTCAAGCGCCTCGATTACATGAATAAGAAGCGGACGGAAAACGCGCATTACCTCAATGATAAGCTCAAGGATCTGCCGGGCATTGTCCTCCCTCCGGAAGTACCATACGGCGAGCGCGTATTCTTCTACTATGTGATCAGGGTCATCCCCGAGGTGTTGGGGACCGATATGTTGAATATGGCAATTGCCCTGGCAGCGGAAGGAACCTATAACTTGAACTATCTCAGCACGACCCGCTGGATGATCCCGCAGCACCTGGAACCGTTGTTTGTTAACAAGACCGGTTACGGCGGTACGAAATGCCCGTTCGAGTGCCCGTGGTACGAGGGCAAGGTGGAGTATTACAAGGGATTGTGTCCGGTTTCTGAAAAGGCGTGTGACGAGGTCTTCTGGCTCGCGAGCGTGCATCCTTTGCTGGAGAAACAGGACCTGGATGATATTGCCGGGGCCGTTCGAAAGGTTGTCCTCAATTTCATCGACAAAAAGGAAAAAGGGATTCCCGTCAATTACGTTACGGATGAGATCCTGGCGAAGTTGTAAGCGAAGAACGCGAGGGACGCATGGCAAACGATTCACCCTTGATCAGCAACGTTGAATTGGACCAGATCGGGATCGTGGTGAACGACCTGGAGGCTTTCACCCGGGAATTAACGCGGCTGTTTGGGATCGGTCCTTTCCGTATCATGGAATGGCCGATGGAAGGGATTGATCCGCAAGCCACCTACCACGGCGAACCGGGTGATTACCGTTTACGCCTGGCTTTCGCAACGGTTGGCAATGTCCAGATCGAGGTTGTTCAACCCCTGGAGGGACAGAATATTTACAGCGATTTCCTGCGCGAACATGGGCCTGGGTTGCATCATTTTCGACTGACGATCCCGGGGTTTGATAAAGGTGTGGAAGCAATGGTCAACGAGGGCATTCAAAACATCGCCAGCGGCACGGGTGTCCATGTCGGGTCGAGGTGGGCGTATTTTGACACCACGCATAACCTGGATGGGGTTGTCGTGGAATTAAGGACGCGCCTGGAGGAGCATGGCGGAGAAGGTCAATGGCTGAATCCTGGCGAAGGGAAAGCTTAAACAAAAACAGGAAAGCTTTACAGGGTATTGTCGCTGTAGTATTGACTTCAAATGTGGTATCAAAAAGAAAACCGGGAGAACCCCGGTTTTCTTCGTTTCCGACTTAGTAAATTGATTGGAAGTTGACTATACCTCATACACAATTTTTACTTGCTTGTTCTCGTCATTTGATAGATGAGCGGCTTCAGCTGTTTTTAAGAGCCGATAACCAGCGATTTCAACGCTCTCATACTTTGGCACCGGTTTGTCCTCCAAAATGTAAGTAGCAAATTTCTCCGCCATCTTCGCCATGCCATTGCGCAGATCATCCTGGCATTCATACTCCCATACTTTCCCCCAGGTCAATTTATTGCCCGTCACCTGGAGTTTAGGAGAGGGGAAGTAGTCGAAGACCAGAGCGCCGTCTTCACAGACAATCCGGAGACTCAATAATTCAAATGGCCCAGGCGCGATTCCATCACACTTCAAGATCGCTTTGACGCCATTATCCATTGTAAACAATCCAACGCCCCAATCTGTATTGTCGGTGATCTCTGGATGAACCATGTTGGTGAGTTGGGCATATACATCTGAATATTTTGCATCCAATAGCCACATGAGCGCATCGATACCATGGTCAACATGAATAAACCAGTAACTCATGTTTTCCTTGGGATCCATTAACCAGCCGGGTTTAGTGCTCCATTCTGTTTCCTGGAGCATTGGTCCATCATATTCAAATATGGCGTAAACCGGCTTGCCAAGTTTTCCCTCCCGAAGGATATCATGGGCTGTTTGCAGGGTTTGAGCTGAATGAAGGTTGTAACCAACCATGGCTTTTACGTTCGCTTTATTGCACACGTTGGCGATTTCCAGAGCGTCAGCAGACGTGGTGGCGACCGGTTTATCGATCAGCACATGGATTTTTGCCGCTGCGTATTTCTTGATTTCGGCTAGCTTCGTTGAGGGAAGACCAGCCATGATTACCATATCGAGACCGGAACCGATGAACGCATCAATGTCAGTGAATACTTGTGCTCCACCGGCTGCCTCTCCTAACCTGGTGGCAAACCGAGGGTTTGTGTCGAACACGCTCACAACTTTCATCGTGCTGGATTTTCGCAGTTCTTCTGCAAAGACGATTGAGTGATACCAGATCTGGTAACCAGAAATTCCAACTCTTAACATTTTTTCCTCCTTTGAACACTCATGTATTTTGGTTTAAGGATTGTTGTTTGATATCCGGTCAATTATTTCTTGGAAATTCTGATACTGGTGACACCGACGGCAGCCGCGATCACCAGGCCTTTGACAATTAATTGGATATAAGGATTGATATTGAGAAGGGTCAACCCGTTAACGATGATCGTCATGGTTAAGACACCAATTATGGTTCCCCAGACATTCCCCATACCGCCAAAAATGCTCGTCCCTCCGAGTACCACCGCCGCGATGGCATCCATTTCCATGCCACCGCCGTTGTTTGGATGCCCGTTCGCGACACGTGCGGTGAGGAGGATGCTGGCAAAGGCAGCGAAGAAGCCGCATAACATGTAAATCAATAAGGTATATTTCCTTACAGAAATACCCGATAGATATACAGCCTCTACATTACCACCCAACCCATATACGATACGGCCAAATCCCGTGTTCTTCAGAAAGAGGTGAGTAATGTAATACAAAACCAGCACAAGAATGATGGAAAATGGGATCTGCCAGACTTTTCCCCTACCAAGAAACTTGATCGCGCTATCGATAGGAAGGTTGATACTGTATCCCTGTGTGATCGTGTAAGCGATACCGCTAAATACGATCGCACTTGAGAGTGTGGCGATGATAGGGGGGATCCTTAATAAGGTAACAAGCACTCCATTGTATAACCCTAAAATAATGCCGATAATGAATACCAATATAAACGCAATTCCTATGGGTATTCCAAGTTTATCCAGAAAAATCGCAAGCAGCACACTAGTTAGGCTGATACTGGCTGCAACTGAAAGATCAATCCCGCCAGAAATGATCACGATTGTTATTCCAAGAGCAACTGTAGCTAAAGGCGCAGATTGACGAAAAACATTTGTTACGTTTGTGTAAGTGAGAAAGTAAGGACTGAGAAAACTCAGGGCGACTATCAGAAGTACATTAGCAAAAAGAACACCTCCAAGGGGTCCGAGCCTTCCAAAAAACTTTCTTATTGTGTCCAGAATAGTACCGATCCGTGAGTTCATATTCTTCATCACCTCATGAATTGCTAATACCTGCTCCGGTTGCATAGCGCATGATTTCTTCCATTGTCGCTGTTTGGTCAAATTCATGAACATTCATACCGTTGTAGACAACGATGATTCTATCGCTTACCTTGATTACTTCTTCCAATTCAGATGAGACAAAAATGATGCTTTTCCCTGCCCTGGATAACCGGTCCACAAGCTCGTAAATCTCAGCTTTTGACCCCACATCTATACCCCGGGTAGGTTCATCCATAAGGATAATATCGCTGTTTGCTAAAAGCCATTTCCCTAAAACCACCTTTTGCTGGTTTCCCCCGGATAGGCTGTTAGTAAAGGCACTTAATCTTTCGTATCTGAGATTCAAGCCATCCGCTTGTTTCTTTACATTCGCCTTCGCTAATTTGTTCTTGAGAAAGGGACCGAATGAATAAGATGCGAGATTAGGAAAAAGCATGTTATCAGTGATCGACATTGAAAGCACAAGGCCTTCTCTTTTTCTATCCTCAGAAATGAGAGCGATGCGGTTGTGAAGCGACGTTACCGGGCTCTTTGGCTTGTATGGATTGCCATTCAGGTAAAATTCTCCACTTTTAATGCTAAAAGCTCCAAAAATGCATTTTAATAGTTCCGTTCGACCAGACCCCATTAAACCAGCAATCCCGAGAACCTCCCCCTGTTTGAGAACAAAACTAAAATCATTGACTTTGTTTTGGTAATAAATGTTTCGTCCTGATAAAACTTCAGGCTTGTCAATGTCTTTGACGCCCAGTCTTTCTGATGACATCTTTTTTTCTTTTGGCATCATCAACTTGACAAGGTGTTCTTTTGTAAGATCTGGAGAATTTTCTATACTGGCCACTAACCTGGAATCTTCAAGAACCGTAATTCGGTCAGCCATCTCCAGAATTTCTTCAAGCCTGTGAGAAATGTAGATAATTGCGAGTCCTTTTCTTTTTAGATCCTTCATTACCTTGAATAAGGATCTCACTTCCTCGAATGTAAGGCTTGCTGTTGGCTCATCCATGATCAAAATTTTGGCTTCCTTGGAAAGCGCTTTCGCGATCTCAACGAGCTGCATTTCTGCAATGGAGAGCGTCGAGACTTTTGATGTGGGATCAATAGTACTTCCAAGTTCCCGGAGTGTTTTGGCAGCCTGACTATTCATCTCCTTCCAATTGATCGCGGGATATTTTTTATATTTATGAAACCGCCCAAAGAATATGTTTTCTGCAACGGACATCTCTGGCATGAGCTTCAATTCCTGGTGGATCAGGACGATGCCCATATCCATCGCTTGCGAAGGCTGATTAAATGAGACTTTTTCACCCCTGAAGATAATTTCTCCGCTTGACTGTTGAAATGTACCTGCAAGTATGTTGGACAGGGTTGATTTACCCGACCCATTGGTTCCAATCAATGCGTGTATTTCACCGGTTCTGATCGTAAACTCAACATCGTTTAATGCCTGGGTGCCAGGGAAGAACTTATCGATGTGCTTCATTTCACAAATTATTTCGTTCATTTGGCAACCCTTATTTGATAGATAACACGGCACCGCGGGGATTTTGCCTAATTGGTAACCCATAAGTCTCTTTAAGACTTATGGGTTACCGTTTTCTAAAAATGTTTATTGATCTTTATATTGACTTGCCTTAATCACCCATGAAATCCGCGGCATTTTCATTTGTGATGAGCAGGGTGGGTACTTCAGTGAAAGGAGCAATCTCGGTGGTTTCGGGATTGACGCAGTATTTTAACCATGCTTCTACAGCTGTCTTCCCAAAGAGATAAGGCTGCTGTTGCGCAGTGGCACCCTTGACAGCCCCACTTGCCAATAGCTCAATCTCTTCCGGGATACCATCGATCTCTCCAACCCATACATCAGTTTTCCCCAGGGTGGGGAGCACTGTCGCGGCCGCAGGGATACCATAACCTGCGTAGACCAAAATCGCTTTCGTGTCCGGCGCAGAAGTAAGCAGGTTTTCGATCATCGTAGCGTTGGCGGGGATCGTAACCTCTTCCTTCATCGCCTGTCCCGCGAGCCTGACATCAGGATACTTGGCGATTACATCCTTGTATGCTCTCATTCTTTCGAGCACCACAGAGACTTGGGGTCCATCTACCAGGACAACATCGCCCTTGTAATCAATTTGCTTGAGTATGTATTCTGCCACCTCGGTTGACGCGTTGTAATCGTTTGAGGCGATGTGGGTCACATACTTAACATCCTGACCCGCGGCGGGTCCTAGCGCTACGAAGATGACGGGAATTCCAGCCTCGTTGGCTTTACGCACGGCTTCCATGCTACCGACAGGATCAGTTGCACTGATGAATAAAACATCGATATCCTGTGCGATAAAATCCTCTACTGCCGCCAACTCTTTTTTCAAGTCACCACCGGATACTGAGCGAAGAAGTACGCCGCCTGAGGCATCTGTGGCTTCTTTGAGTCCCTTGTAAACCTCATCGTAAAACGGATTTGATTGGAATTCGACAGACCCGGCTTTGTATGTACTGCAATCCGGAGCGGGCGGCTCAGTCGGAGCCGGGGTGGCTTTTGGAGCGCAACTAGTTATGACCATAGTTGCCAATACAACCACTGTGAGAAAAACTAACAATTTGGTTTTATACATGGTTTTCTCCGTATGAACTATGAACGAGAAACGAGGAACTTGACAATTGACAACACTAACTTCCAGAGAAATTGTTTGTGTCACCTCCGTATCAATAGATTCACTTGAGAATTGCTCAACCGAAGTCTGTAGAAGGTAGGACAACTACATACAAATATAATAGCGATATTTTTGTTCTTTGTCAATAACCTTTCAAAAATACAGAAAAATGAATATAAATACCCCTAAACACGGAGAATTTGCCGATATTTCTCGTCTGTAACGCTAGTGATCTAGACAAAGCTCAATCAAGTTGTCATACAACTGAATAGTGAAAGAGAGGTTGTTATATTTTTTGGGGAGTATTATGAGGAAAACGCGAAGCCTGTTCTTTCCGTGATCCGCGATTGACTTAACATGTGAAGGGTCTATTTGATAAGTGGGGTTTGGATAATGCATACCTGAACGATTTTCTGTTAATGATGCATTGCTTACGTTTTCAGAGGTCTCCCCCCTATGCTGTAAGAGTTGAAACCCATGTATTTGGACTGGAAATCACTTTTTCAAGATCGTGTTTGTTTGGGTCGATCTTTGTGTAGATGCACTCAGATGGACGACTTTCTCTCCAGCCTGTAAACATCCGTTCTACGGGCCGAGAGCAGCGGAAGCTCCCCGCGGATTTTATCTACAAGATCCAGGTCTAGGTCGGTATACAGGATCGTTTCTTCAGCACCTGCGCGCATGAGAATATCGCCCCAGGGTGACACGATGATGGAATTTCCGTAAGAGACATAGGTGCCACTTGTATTCCGGGCGGTAGCACATCCAACGGCGATAACCTGGTCTTCAACAGCGCGGGAACGGAACATCAACTCCCAATGCGCCGGACCGGTGGTCATATTGAAGGAAGCGGGACACACGATAACCTTCGCGCCTTCCAGGGCCATCAGACGGGAGAGTTCCGGAAACCGGATATCAAAACAAATGCACAGTCCCATCCTGCCGAATTCGGTGTCAAACAGCGTGATGGTGTTACCTGAGCTGAATGTATCAGATTCGCGAAAGTGCTGACCGCCTTCCACGTCGATATCAAATAGGTGCATCTTGCGGTGAAAAGCCGCCTGCCTGCCGCTACGGTCGAATACGAAAGAGGTGTTATACGTGCGTGTGCCGTCCGCTTCGGGCACAGAACCACCGATCAGCCACACGGCATTCTGCGCAGCGGCGTCCGCGAGCATCTGCCATGCCGGACCGCATGCTGGTTCGCGGTTTTGGATAAAGGCGCTGTTCACATATTCGCAGCAGAACATTTCTGGCAGCACGACAATGTCAGCGCCAGCCGCGGCTGCCTGGCGCACCATTTCTTCGGCGTGGCGAAGGTTTTGCTGTTTATCCGGGACAACTTTCATTTGGGCAAGGGCGATTTTCATGGGTTCACCGTTTTCTGTCATTCTATATGGATTTGGCGGCAAGGGCAAGGGAGGAGGTTTGCACCTGTAACCATCTGCCTATGGCGCAAATGGATCCGGTGATCCCGGGCAGTCGGCGGCGTGATCCATGGATTGTCTGCAGCCTGGTCAATCAACACAGGGTGATTAATTAATCCGATGTGTTATAATATTTACAACAATTCAGTAAATAATTGTACATAGTACAACATATGGAGAGCGGTATGCGGGAAATCCAATCCCTGGCGCGCGGTTTGAAGGTTCTCAATATCCTGGCTGAAACCGATGGCACGGTCAGTACAACATCGATCGCCTCTGAACTTCAAATCGACAAGGGTAGCGCATCGCTGCTCCTGCGGACATTGGCCAATTACGGATTCGCCGAGAAGGACTCACAGACCCGCCAATACAGGATGGGTTCTGCGGTGGTGCAATTAAGCCGCAGCCTGCTGACCAAAATGCCGTTACGTGAAACCGCCAAACAGTTCCTGCTGCAGCTGGTTCAGGAAACCGGAGAATGCGCGCACCTGGGAGTGCTGTTCCAGGGGAAGGTGCTGTACATCGACCAGGTGGAATCCCCCCAAACCTTGCGGGTAAACGCGGAGGTGGGGGTCAGCGCACCGCTGCATTGCACCGCGCTGGGAAAAGTTCTGTTGGCCTGGCATGCCTGCGATGTGCCAACAGGGCTGCATCGTTTTACTGACCGGACAATTGTTGATGCCGAGGTTTTGCGGACTGAGCTTGAGAAAACTCGGCAGCAGGGTTACGCGGTAGACGACGAGGAATTCACGCAAGGGGTACGCTGCATCGCCGCGCCGGTCATCGATTTTCGGGGAAAGGTCATCGGCGCGCTGGGTATTTCCGGCCCGACTGCGCGTATTACACCCGACCGATTACAAGAGATGGCGGGTATGGTATCGCGCGTTGCCGTAACTCTGTCCGACAGGATGAGTTTCGCCAGGCAGGGGTGAGAAGACCTCAACACCTGGCAGGAGGAGCAGAATGGGTATGGTGGATGATTGGCTGCTTGAGTGCGAGGACCGCCGGATCGATCGGGAAAAACGGGCGATTATTATCCGGTCGGGCGGAGGAGTACAGCAGGCGATAACAAATGGAGCGCTGCCAAAATACATCGAAACAACCGTTTCAGAAGCGCTCATCTTGGGGTTGCTGCTCCAGGGCGTAAAAAAGTTCATCACGGTGCTCGGGCACGGCTCAACCGAGATCGGCGAGGTGCTGCGCGTATACCAGGACGCGGGTTTGTGCCGGGTATTCGGTGTGCGCAGCGAAATTGAGGCCTCCCACACGGCGGCGGCGCTGAACTGGATGTGCGGCGAAAAAGCGGCGGTGGTCACTTCGATCGGTCCGGGAGCGCTGCACTCCCTGGCGGCTTCTCTGGTGCCGGCGTCTGACGGGCTGGGGGTGTGGTACCTGTTGGGGGATGAAACCACCGAGGATGAAGGCTACAACATGCAGCAAGTTCCATTGCCGCATCAAAACGCTTTCCTGCAATTATTCTCGAGTTTGGGTGAGGCTTATACCCTTCACACGCCATTGGCGCTGCCAACCATGCTCAGGCGCGGGCTGAACACAACTTCCAACCCGCATCGCGCAGAACCGTTCTACCTTCTCCTGCCAATGAACATCCAGGCGGCTGACCTGCCGCAATTCAACCTGGATGAACTGCCGTTCGGTGATGTGCCCGGGATTGGGAAAGCGGGTGATGAAACGCTTTACAGGCACGCGGCAGAACTGATCCGCAATGCGAAGAAAGTCGTGGTGAAGATCGGCAACGGCGGCAGGCACATCGGCGCCCCCCTGCAGGAATTCCTGGAACTGGCGGACGGCGTCGCGGTGGCCTCACCCATTTCCACTGGCGCTGTCCCGGCATCAAATGAACGCTGGATGTTCGTCGGTGGGTCAAAAGGCTCTATCTGCGGCAACTACGCCATGGAAAACGCCGACTTGCTGGTGGCCATCGGAACCCGGTTTGTGTGCCAGTCGGATTGCTCGCGCACCGGCTACCCGATGGTCGAAAACGTCATCAACCTGAACAGTGATATCAACGATGCCACTCATTACAACAAAACCCTCGCGCTGGTGGGTGACGCTGGCGAAACGCTGAAACACCTGGTAGAAATCTTGAGAGAGGCTAAAGATTACACATCCCTAAGTGGGGAATCCCGTTTGTGGTTGGCTTCTTGGCATCTGTGCAGGATATGACAATTGACCCCGCGGCGGTTTTTGATCTGCATTTATTGGATGGTGTGATATCTGGTCAGTGGAATTGGACTCCCAGGTATGATGGCACGTTCTTTGGGATACCATTTTTCAATTTTTCAGGCTGGATGTACCTGATGACGTTTTATGTAATCGCTCTTGAACTTGGGGCATTGATAAATACAAAAATCAAAAAGGAAAGTTTTAGCTACCTATACCCATTCCTTGCGGTGATTCCCGCTTTACTTATGCTGGTTTCCATAAGTCGTTTCGCATTATTCTGTCAACCATTTTTCCCAATATATACCCGGGGAGCTGAAATTGGCATGTTGGTCTTCAACTATTTACTCGGTCTATTTATTCTTCTACGGTATCAGAAGATTGACAAACCATTTGACCTGAAAAAAGATAGGTTGATCTTCTTCATTCCAATCATACTGCATCTCTTCGACATTATTATTGCGTTTGCTTTAAAAATTCAAATTGCTTATATACCGGTGGTTGTCGTCAGCATTGTTCATGTTGTGTATCTACTCCTCGTGTATCGTAAAGGGAACAGTCTTGCCAAATCAACTATAGATCGCTAGGCAGTTGGAGATCAACTTTGAAAAATTGTCACTACACTTCATCACGCGGGATTCCACATGGAAGATGAATTCCTGTGCCACAGGTAGGGTCCGTAATGGCGGTATGCAACAGGGTATAGGACGGATGAAACCGGCAAAGTCAGATGAACTGGATGCAAGCGATTCTTGAAATCTTTAAGGAAAACGAAATCGGGTGGACTTATTGGACTTATAAAAACCTTGATTTTGGTTTGATCAGCAAGGGTGAACATTTATTTGAGAACCATGCTCCATATTACAACCCTCAACGGACCGATCTTGGATTGGTGGGGTTAATGAAGCAATACTAAAGAGGGATAACCAACTTAACTGTGAAGATTGACCTGATACCCAAGGTAACCAATGGTACAGGCAAGATGTAATAATGGTTCGCAACTTGAAGAATCTGGTGGTATTTTTCGGGAGTGCTGTTACATCCTCTCCCCGCTACGATTTTCCAGACAGCTACCTTCTCAAAGCTCCCTTTCGGGGAGGTCAAGACCGCGGAAATGGTCGTTTTTGGTTTATACATGTGTAAATATCTTGAACAAATTAGTTTGGAAGAGACCTATATATTAGCATTCAAATACAGATTTCTTCAAGAAATAAATCAGGGTTATCATTCCAATGACATCAATACTATATCTAGGGGCTGGAATTCTCTAACTTGCCATATCTAGTGATCCACCGGGGACTTGACTGTGCAAGTTCTCTTAGTAGTATTCCACACATCCCTTTATTCCGGTCCGATTGGATGAGGATTTCGCTGTTCCGCTGCTGTAAAAAACTCACATTGCATCAATTAATTAGCGCTTGGAAAATTGAACCGTATAATTAATCCATAAATGACCGTGTTTTTCGTATGGAGGTGACAATGCGAGGCAGGCACTATCTCAAGCAAAAGGTTCAGTACGCTTTTGACAACCTGATGGCGCGCGGACCACAAGCGATGATTGGTTTACTGGCAATCTTCTCACTGGTGATTATCCTGTTGGCTGCGCTGATCGTGAAGATCGGCGGGAAATTCTTTATGCCCGAGGGGGCGGAGGGGCTCTCGTTCATTGAAGCCTTCTGGTTGAGTTTGGTGCGAACACTGGATCCTGGGACGATGGGAGCCGACACAGGCTGGGGGTTCCGGATCGTGATGCTGTTGTTGCCCACGCTCGGTGGTGTTCTGGTCATCAGTTCTTTGATTGGTGTCCTCAGCAATGTGATCCAGAACAAGATCGAGGATTTGCGCAAAGGCCGTTCCCTGGTGATGGAAGAAAACCATACCGTCATTCTTGGTTGGTCCTCGCAGATCTTCACTGTACTGGCAGAGATTATCGAAGCCAATATCAACCAGAAAAATCCGGCCATTGCGATATTGGCTGACCGGGAAAAGATTGACATGGAGGATGAAATCCGGGTTCGTCTGAAAGATACCAAGCACACCCGCATCATTTGCCGCTCTGGATCGCCGATCGACCCCACGGACCTCGAGCTGATCAGTCCGCACAACGCGCGTTCACTAATCGTCATCCCGCCGGAAGCCCGCGACCCGGATAATTTTGTCATCAAGACGGTGCTGGCGATCACCAATCATCCCAA
>CAYYBP010000036.1:0-17047 GCA_964470275.1 uncultured Anaerolinea sp.
ACTCGCGTGAGCGGCGACCCGGTTTTCGTGCTTGCTGTTTGGATGTCTTCTTAGAACTCATGCGTCACCTTTTTGTTCAGGATTTATGGAGGATCTGTTTTTCGGCGCCAGCGATCTCAGCCATCAGTTCTTCAACCTCTCGCTTGGTCTCAACCGAGGCATTGGGCATGAACTGGACAAACTTGACCAGGTCGCGCGCCTGCCGCAAAATATCCTTCACGTTGGCGGCGTAAGAAAAATCCAACCAGCCGCTTTCAGCCGGCGCGGGAAGCGCGCGCGCCTTCTCGATCAACGCGCGGGCTTTCTTGATCCGTTCTGCGGTTGGGATCACCTTCGCCATTTTCCTCCAACTTCTTTCAACAGGTTCAATTTATAGCATAAAATCGGGATTTCTGGCATCCGCTTTCGCGGCAATGGGTATCTATTTTTTCAACCCGAGCAGCGAGGGAAAGGAATAGCGCCCTATCCCGGTCAGCCGGTATTGTGAGCCATCCAGGATCGCCCGCGCGGCGTTGAGCCCGCTGCGCACCGCCGGACCGATCCCCTCGCCCATGTCACGGGTCGCCAGTCCGAGCGCGTCGCCAACCAGGAATACCCCCGGGGGAACCTCCTGCGGCGGGCGTCCGCGCAGGTGATAGGTATGACCGGCGGGTTTGTGCGCATGCCCCCTCACCAACCCGCTTTGATCCAATTGCTCCACCAGCCGCTGCCAATGGTTTTTCAGGCTCATTTCCTTGGTTTTCAATGCGGCAGCGCCCGCCCCGATCCCGACATTGACCACCCCATTCACCTTCGGAACATACCACGCGTACCCCGGCAGCTCGTGCTGAAAGAACCACAGGTGGCAGCGGGGGTCCGCATGGTCGTACGCGAATTCCTCCTCCAGCGCCGCGATGAGCGTGCCCGGTTCGCCGAATCGATCCCCGCCGGCGAAAGCCCGCCTGACCGGGCAGTACGTCCCTCCCGCCCCGACCAGGTAGCGGCAGCGGTACTCGCCATCCACCACAAATCCATCGTTCACGCGCTCGATGCGCGTCACGCTGTGCTGCACTACGCGTTCTCGTACCCGGCTGAGAAGCCAATCGTCAAACTCAACCCGGCGGATGGCGAATTGCTTCACCGGCAGGCGGATATGTATATCCTTGATCCACAGCTCAAAAGAATCAAAATGGGTCAGCCCGCCGGGGTACACTCCCGGATCCAATTGAACGTCGCGCAGCACCACCGGGGTGACCCAGCCGGCGCAGGGCTTGAAGCGCGGAAAACGCTCCTTCTCCAGCAGCAGAAAATCAGCATGGCGCTGTTGGAGCTGCCAGGCGCACGTCGAGCCTGCCGGTCCACCGCCAACGATAAGCGTTTCGGTTTCGATCATGCCTAAGACAACCGGCAATCCGGCTGCGGCGTGCCCTGGCGGGTGAACACGATTTGCCATAATTGCTGAAGGCGCGCCCTGAACCCACCGGCGCTGGTGAGCAGGTAATACCGCCACATGCGGTAGAAGGTGTCGCCATACTTCTGCCGCAGGGACGGCCAGGCATTTTCAAAGTTATCGACCCACGCCATAAGGGTGGGGTCATAATACGGGCCAAAATTGTGCCAGTCTTCCATCACGAACAGGTTTGCCATCGCCTTACCCAGCTGGCTGATCGATGGCAGCATGCCGTTGGGGAAGATGTACTTGTTGGTCCACGGGTCGCCGCGAATAATGTCCTTGTTTCCGCCGATGGTATGCACAAAGCCGATACCGTCCGGTTTGAGGCAGCGGTCGACCACCTGCATGTACGCGCGGTAATTCTTGTACCCCACGTGCTCCATGACCCCGATGGAAATGACCGCGTCGAAGGTTCCCTCCACCTCGCGGTAATCCTGCAGCCGCAGCTCCACCGGCAGCCCCTTGCACAGCTCCATTCCAAGGGCGACCTGCTCTTTGGATACCGTGACCCCCAGGACCGAGACCCCGTATTTCTCAGCGGCGTATTTAGCGAAACTTCCCCAGCCGCAGCCAAGTTCAAGGATCTTCATCCCCGGGCGGGCGCCAATCTTGCGGCACACCAGGTCAAGCTTCGCTTCCTGGGCTTCGTCCAGGTTTTTGGCATCCTTCCAGTAGCCGCAGGTGTACGCCAGGCGCTTATCGAGCATCGCCTGGTACAGGTCGTTGCCCAGGTCGTAATGCTTGATCCCCACCTCGAACGCGCGGCTGCGCGACTGGCGGTTGAACAACCGCGCCCACAGACCCTGCGCCAAAAAACGGGAATCGCGCATGATCTTGATATCCAGGCGGGCTTTGAGTGCCTTGGTGATGAACTGGTCGACCGCGGCGCAGTCCCACCAGCCTTCCATATAGGATTCGCCCAGTCCCAGCGTGGTATCACGCACGAGCCTGTCATAGAAATCGGGGTTGTGAACCTGGATATCCCATGGATTCGATCCGTTGACTTCCACCTCGGCAAGGGCCAGCAGTTCCCGGATAAACTTTTCGGATTTTCCCATGATCAACCTCCTGAATCAGAACCAAGACGCTTTATGGATAAAACCCCACTCCCGGCAAGCAGTGACTCACTCTTTATGGTTCAAAGCGAACTGGTATGGATCAAACCGACTGTGAGCAATGATCAGCGCTTTCATTTCCTCCCATCGGGCAGATTCAAATGAGTCGATTGTTACATACCGTTTCGGAAAGGTCTCCCCCTCCAACAGGTGACCGGGGTCGGGCAGGAACGCGCCATGAATGAATGCCAGCCGTATGTGATCATCTTTCACAATGCTCTGGCATATCCCGGCGCGCACAGGACCGCCTCGCCGGACGTCGTAATACACGATGCCATACCTGCGTATTTCAGACGCGGCGTGCGGAGAGATTTCCGCGACCAGGTTCCGGATTTCCAGCAGGATGTCGAGCTGGTCGCGGTTCAAGTGAGAGAAAGCCTGCTCAATTTCATTGACCGAGATCATATTCATATCCTAGCACAACCATGCGAATCTTTTTCATTGAATTTCCCGCCAACAACCTGTCATGGATAGCAGTAATCCACTAAAATAAGTGTCACATGGAATGGTTTCATTACTTACTGGCCGCGGGGGCGGCTTTCGCAGCAGGTGTGGTCAACGCACTGGCGGGCGGCGGGACGCTGATCACTTTTCCCGCCCTCACAGCGCTTGGCCTGTCGGCGGTGACCGCCAACATCACCAGCACGGTCTCGCTCTTCCCAGGTTATTTCGGCGCGACCCTGGCGCAGCGCGCTGATCTGAGGGGTCAAGAGACCAGGCTGCTGCTGCTCATCCCGGCCGCGTTGGTCGGCGGCCTGGCGGGCGGTCTGCTGCTGCTGTATTCCGGCGAGAAAGTGTTCACCAGGCTGGTGCCTTTCCTCATCCTTTTCGCGGTAGTGCTGCTGGCAGTCGGCGAGCCCCTGCGCAGGCGTCTCAAGCAAAACGGCGGACGCCAAGGGAAAGCCCGCGCATCTGTGCTCATCGCGGCTTTCCCGGTCGCCCTGGCGGCGGTGTATGGGGGATACTTCGGCGCGGGTCTGAGTGTCATCCTGCTGGCCATCCTCGCGCTGACCCTGGAGGACTCTCTCACCCGCCTCAACGCCCTCAAACAATCCCTGGCCCTGGCTGCCAACAGCGCCGCGGCGGTTTATTTCCTCTTCTCCGGCCAGGTGAACTGGGGGGTGGCGGGCGTCATGGCGGTCAGCGCTCTGCTCGGCGGCGCCGCCGGCGGTCGCTTGGCTGGCAGGATCCCCCCTGCCACGCTGCGCTGGCTGGTCATCAGCATCGGTCTCACCGTCTCAATCATCTTCTTCATCCGCTATTATTTCAACGCCTGAAAGGTACCCTCAATGACCCATGTAAAGCCCCGCATCGTTCTGTTCATCGCCTGCGCCACATTTCTCGCTTTTGGGATGTTCAACGCGGCGATTGGCCCGGTGTTGAATGAACTCGCTGCGCGCACCGGCTCCACCCTGGCAATGGTGGGCAGCGTGCTCACCTTCCTGTTTCTCGGGTCGCTTGTCATCCAGTTCGCCGCCGGACCGCTGACAGACCGTTTTGGTCAGCGCCTGTTGTTCCTCGTTTCATTGGCAATGCTCGCCGTCGGATTGGCTGCCTTCACCAATGCGCGCTCGTTGCCGCTGATGCTGGCGCTGGTCTTCCTCACTGGCATGGGGCAGGGAGGCGTTGACCTGGGGGCCAACCTGGTCGTCTCAAGCGCGTACCCAAAGAACAACACCTCCGTGCTGAACCTGCTGCACTTTTTCTTTGGACTGGGAGCCTTCTTCGGTCCAGCGCTGGTTGGAATCGCCATTGCCGCGACCGGGGCGGGACTGTTTATTCATTGGATCGCCGCCGGGGTCTTCCTTGTGCTGGCCGTGATCGTCTTCAGCCTGCCTGGCGATAAGCCGGAGGAAATCCAGCCGGTCACGGATAGCGCCCCTGAATCCAGGAAAGGCGCCAGGGTCTACCTGTCGCCCATCCTGTGGTTGATATGTTTTCTAATTCTTGTGTACGTCGGCATTGAGTACGGACTGGGTAGCTGGACGAGCACTTACATGCAGGCGAGCGCCGGTCTCTCGCTTCAAAATGGCGCACTGGTCACCTCAGCCTACTGGGGAGCCCTGACCCTCGGACGGCTGGCCAGTGCTGCCGCCAGCCGGCGTCTGAATCGTGTGCAACTGCTGGGGATCGCCCTGACTGGCAGCCTGGTGGGCACGCTTGGGCTGCTGTTCAGCGGCGGTGCTCTTACAGCCACCATCCTGTTTATCATCCTCACCGGGTTCTCCTTCGGCACTATTTATCCGACCACCGTGGCGGTCACGGTTGCAGCTTTCCCCAGGGACCAGGGAAAAGCGGTCGGCTTGCTGGCTGCCATGGGCAGCATCGGCGGGTTGATCTTCCCCTGGGGGGCGGGCATCCTGCTTGAACAGGTCTCGCCCCTGGCGTACACGCTCTTCCTGTCTGTGAGCGCGCTGATCCTGCTTCTTATATTTGCGGCGTTTTTCCGCTCTACAAAGAAGGTTCCGACGACATGACACCAGAGAATAAGACCTTGCACGCTCTTTCTCTCACCGCCGGCCAACACCTGCACAAGCTTTGCTGCGATATTCCGACGCGCCAGGTGGGCAGTGATGGCAACCGGGACGCGGCTGCTTATTGCGCCGATCTCACACGACAAATGGGCTACCAGGTTACCACCCCGCAGTTTGACTGCGTGGATTGGGAAACCGAAGGGGCAACCTGCCGGATCGAAGGCAAGGAATTTCCAGTTCTCTCCAGCCCCTACTCAAACGGTTGCCAGGTCAGCGCGTGCCTCTGCGCGGCTTCGACCCTCACCGAATTACAGAAGGTGCAATGCCGGGACGAAGTGCTGCTTGTGTATGGCGAACTGGCGCGTGAACAGCTGATGCCAAAGTACTATCCTTTCTACAATCCCGAAAGCCACCAGGTGATCATCGCTCTGCTCGAAGAAAAGGCACCGGCTGCGATCATTGCCGCCACTAGCCGAAACCCCGAACTCGCCGGCGCGGTCTACCCGTTCCCGCTCATCGAGGATGGCAATTTTGACATTCCTTCCGTGTACGCAACGGAAGAAACCGGCTTTGAGATCGCCCGTTTCGCCGGCAACACTGTTGAACTGGTCAGCCGCGCGCGGCGTATCCCTTCGACCGGCAGCATCGTCCTCGCCCGCTTGAATCCCGGCGCCTATCGCAAGATCGTGGTGTGCGCCCATTTTGATGCCAAGATCGGCACCCTCGGTGCGCTGGACAACGCTGCCGGCAGCACCACCCTGCTGCTCGCGGCAGAGCTGCTCAAAGATTATGAAGGGGAGATGGGCGTCGAATTTCTAGCGATGAATGGCGAGGATTATTACGGCGCGAATGGTGAACTGCTCTATCTTGATCTCAATCAAAGTCAACCGGGAGCCATCGCGCTTGTCATTAACATGGACGGGCTCGGGTATGTCAAAGGCAGGACCGCTTTTTCCTTTTATAACATGCTCGAAGCAGACAGGCTCGCGCTTGAATCCGTGCTGCAGGCGTATGACGGGCTGATGCAGGGGGAGCAGTGGTACCAGGGCGATCACATGGTCTTTGTGATGAACGGGACGCCCGCGGTCGCTGTCACCACCGAGCATTTCATGGAAATGGAGAGCGAATTCGCGCACACGGCGAAAGACAGACCGGAACTCGTCAGTCCCGAAAAACTCGCCGCGGCGGCGTGCGCTGTCCGCGACATGGTGCTCGTCTACGCCAACCTGGAAGCTGAAAAACTCACGGGCAGGTAAAATCGCTCACAAACTGGTGGAACTCCTGCTTCTCCGTGTCATAGGAGTAGGTCTCGTCAGGTAGTAAGGGGTACGCGGTGTTGAACACCTGGTTGAACACCACCCTGAAACTGTTAACGGACGAGATCGTATCGTAGGCTTCCTGGATATCTTCACCGCCGATATAGATCGCGTTGAAAATCTCGTAATTCGCCCCGCGGCTTTCGGTGCGCGGGATCCCGTGATCCCCCTGGATGATGATGACCGGCGGCGTCTCGCTTTGCGTCAGGATGCCATCCACAACCTCGAGCATTCGTGCGTGGACATAGATCAATTCGTTATAGTAGGCATCACTGTAAGAATACCAGTCGTATCCCTCGGGGTCCGAATCCAGCGCGAACGGGGTGCGCCGGTTCACCAGGCTGCCGTCGCTATCGAAAACAAACGGGGAATGCGGCGCAAGGATATGCGCGAACACGAACTTGGGTCCCTCCTGCCCGGCCAGTTGAGGGAGCGTTTGCAGATCGTACAGGATGCGGTCACGGTATTCCACGTATGGCGCGTCGAGGATGTACTGCATGCGATCAGACAGGTAATCCCGCGTTTCGTACAAGATCTTGCCGCCCGAAACGCGCAGCAACAGGCTTTCAAATTGGGTCACCCCGGGATAGGTAAACAGGTCTGTTGCCCTGGAGAGCGGGCGTAAATACGTATCGACATTTTTAAGCTCGGTGAACTTGTAGCCGGTCTCAAACGCGTAGGTTTTATACCCGATATCCGCCAGCGACCTCGCCACGCGGTTATTTTCCATCAATTGGAATAATGTTTTCAGGTCGCGCGCTCCGGTCAGATTGGGAACGTAATCCAGGTTGAGCTGGGATACCAGCGCGTACTGGGTGGAAGGGTAGTTGCTGCGTCCGCACTCAGCCACGAAGAAACCCTTTTGCCTCAGCGCCGCGCTGAATTCAGGGTCCGCCACGCCCATCAGGTTCAGCATGGCGGTGTCGCTGATGTGTGTATCCAGGATGATCAGGTAGATATCGGGTCTGTCTTCTGGAGCGATCAACATCTGCTCGACCGGGGGGAGGGCGGCGGCAGCACGCCTGCCCGAAAGCGCCTGTTGAAACGCGTAGAAGAGCATGCTGACGGTCGGAATGAGGATCAGGACCAGCCCGACCAGGTTCATCAAGAGCGTCGCGCCAGATAGCAGCCGTCCGCGCGCCCGTGCAATCAGCCTGGCGGCGGTGATGGTGATGGCCAGCAGGAAAACCCCGACCAGCGGAACAAGGATGGTGTGCCGGCCCAGTTCCAGGCCAAAAAGCCGCGCCTCTCTCAAACCGCGGTAGAGCGGCGCGTACAACACGAAGAAAAACAGGAAGAAAGCGAGGACAGCCGCCAGCGAAACAAGCGCGCCTTTGCGGGTATCACGGGTGATCACCCTGCCAAATATGAAAGCCGCGATCGCAATGACCAGGAAAAACAGCAGGGACCTCAGCCCGGCGATGGGTCTGATCTCATGAATGTTTTCTGAAAGCAGGAATATGACCGGATAGGCTGCAACCAGGAAGGGATAAAGGGGAATTCTTTTCAGGAACTTTGCCATTCAGCGATCCGGTGTTATGCGAGTAAGTTCCTTGGGTCAGACTCGATGGTAGTTCTGCGAACGATCAACCGCACCCCCTCAACGCGGTCCACCGTAACCGGCTCGCCCTTCTTGATGGGTCCTTCTCCTTCAGCCAGTTGGGCGCTCCACTGCTCGCCTGCCACCTGCACGATGCCGGTGTTGGTGATGCGTGTCAAGCAGACGCCGGTCTTGCCCGCCAGCGACTCGCGGCCGGTGATGACCGGCTTTTTCATCGCCCTCACCGCGACCATCACCACGGCAAAAAAGGTGAGCCCGATGAACACACCCATCCCGACCACCAGCCCCACGGATACCCGGGCAAATCCAGGCACCTGGATGGAATTAAATAGAATAAGCGCTCCTGCGATGAATGACCCCACACCAGCCGCGGTCAATGCGCCGTGCGTGGGTGCTTTTATATCCAGGATGAAGAGCGCGAAGGCGATGATCAGAAAAACGACGCCAAACCAGTTGACCGGCAGGATGCCCAGGCCGTACACCGCCAACGCCAGCAGCACCACCCCAATAAACCCCGCCACCCAGCCTCCTGGGCTGGAAATTTCGATCAGGATCGCCTGCACCCCCACCGAGAGCAGCAGGAAAACAATGTTGGGATTGGTCAGCATGCCCAGGATATCCTCGATCACGGTGGGATTGACCGTCACCAGGCTGGCTCCGCTGGAATTGATGACCCGTTCCACGCCGTTGACCAGCATCGTCCGGCCGTCCAGCTGGGTCAACAGGTCCTGTAAGTCCTGGGCAATGACATCCACCAGGCCAACCTTTAGCGCCTCGCTGGCGCTGGCAGCTTTGGCGTTTTCGATCGCGTCTTCAGCAAGCGCCACCGCCGCCTCTCCCCTTCGTTCTGCCAGGGAGCGCACGCTGGCTTTCAGGATCTCCTTGGTCTTCGCTTCCATCGTGGATTCAATATCCTCGCCCTGCATCCCCACCGGGCTGGCCGCGCCGATCACCGACTCGGGTGCCATGGCGCCGAATTGCCCGGCGAGCACCAGCAGCGTGCCGGCGGAGGCCGCCATCGCGCCGCGCGGTGAGACGTAAACCGCCACCGGCAACGGGCTGGCCAGGATCTGTTGAACCAGGCTGTTCATTAAATCTATCGAACCGCCGGGGGTGTTCAATTCAATGATCACCAGCTCCGCCCCGATGCGCTCCGCCTGGCGGATACCACGCTCGAGGTACCCGCTCCACACCGGGGTAAGCGGTCCTTCCAGCGTCAACACCACGGCTTGAGGGCTGCCGTCCTGCGCGTTTACCGGCGCCAGGAATCCTGAAGCGAGGAACGCGGTCAACAGCAGCACATTCAATAAGAGCAGCGCCAGTCGTTTCATATTCACAGTTCCTTCTTTAATGGATTATAGCACGCGGCAAACCCGCGTCCTCGGGTGCCGACCCGCATCCGTTTGACTTTTTGAGCTTAAAAAATCCCTGTGAGGCGTCCCGACCCCCTCCCCGGGCATGGATTGCCGGTCTTCAGACAAGAATCCAACAAAATACTGATAAAAAATATATATTTCGCGGGTATCCTGAATAAGTATTAAAGCAATACTGAAACAAGGAGAAATCAAATGGGAAAAATTATTGGAATTGACCTGGGAACAACCAACTCAGTAGTCGCGGTCATGCAGGGCGGCGATCCGGTGGTGATCAACACCGCTGAAGGCGCGCGCCTGTGCCCCTCAGTGGTCGCGTTCAACAAGAACGGCGAGCGCATGGTCGGTCAGACCGCCAAGCGCCAGGCAGTCATTAACCCCGAGAATACGGTGTTCTCGATCAAGCGCTTTATGGGCCGACATTACGATGAGGTCGAAAATGAGCGCAAAATGGTGCCTTTTGAGGTCATCGCCGGGCCGATGAAAGATGCCCGCGTGCGCATCCCGGTGACGGGACGCGATTACTCGCCGCAGGAGATCTCTGCCATGATCCTGGCGAAATTGAAAGCCGACGCCGAGGCTTACCTTGGCGAGACGGTCACCCAGGCGGTGATCACCGTGCCGGCGTATTTCAACGACAGCCAGCGCCAGGCGACCAAGGACGCCGGCAAGATCGCCGGACTCGAGGTGATGCGTATCATCAACGAGCCCACGGCATCTGCGCTCGCGTACGGGCTGGATAAAAAGAAGAACGAAAAGATTCTCGTCTTCGACCTGGGCGGCGGAACATTCGATGTTTCCGTGCTCGAGGTTGGTGAAGGCGTTTTCGAAGTGAAATCCACCAGCGGCGACACCCACCTGGGTGGCGATGACTGGGACGAGGTCATCGTCAACTGGGCTGCCGATCAGTTCAAGGTGGACCAGGGGATCGACCTGCGCAAGGACCGCCAGGCGCTGCAACGCCTGCGCGAAGCGGCTGAAAAAGCCAAGATCGAGCTCTCAACCGTGATGGAAACAGAGATCAACCTGCCTTACATCACAGCCGACGCCAACGGACCGAAACACCTGGTCGTCAAGCTCAGCCGCGCCAAATTTGAACAGATGACCGCTCACCTGCTTGAACGCTGCAAGGGTCCATTTGAGAACGCCTTGCGCGACGCCGGGTTGAAAGCCTCGGAGATCAACGAGCTCGTGCTGGTCGGAGGTTCCACCCGTATGCCCCAGGTGATCGATCTGGTGCGTAAACTGATCAACAAGGAACCCAACAAGGGTGTCAACCCTGACGAGGTCGTGGCGATCGGCGCTGCCATCCAGGGCGGTGTGTTGGGCGGAGAGGTGAAGGATATCCTGCTCCTCGATGTGACCCCCCTCTCGCTGGGTGTCGAGACGATGGGCGCGGTGATGACCGCGATCATCGAGCGCAACACCACCATCCCCATCCGCAAGTCGCAGATCTTTTCCACCGCGGAAGACGGGCAGACCGCGGTCGATATCCACGTGCTGCAGGGCGAACGCCCAATGGCGGCGGACAATATGACCCTGGGCCGCTTCCGCCTGGAGGGCATCCCCACCGCCCCGCGCGGCATCCCACAGATCGAAGTTACCTTTGACATCGATGCCAACGGAATTCTCAACGTGACCGCCAAAGATAAGGCCACCGGACGCGAACAAAAGGTTACCATCACCGCGTCGACCAATCTGCAGAAAACAGACATCGAGCGCATGGTGGAAGAAGCCAAAAAGCACAAGAGCGAGGATGACCAGCGCAAAGAACTGGCTGAAGCCCGCAATATCGCGGACAACTCCGCCTACCAGGTGGAAAAAGCCATCAGGGAAGCCGGGGATAAGATACCCGCCAGCGATAAATCCGCGATCGAAGCCCGGATCCAGGAGCTGCGCCACGCCATGGCCGGCGAGGACGTCTCGCAGATCCGCAGTCTCAGTGAGACGCTGCAGCAGGATTACGCCCGCGTCATGCAGGCGTCCGCCCAATCACAGGGGCAGGCTGCCCCGGGCGATCCCGGCATGGGCAATCCTCCTCCCGGTGGTGACAGCGGCGACGTTGTTGACGGTGAATTCACCGAACAGAGTTAAAAACACCTCATCAATTCGTAGAGGCGGTTCATGAACCGCCTCTACATTTGTTTAACATCACCCATGACATTTACAGGTACAATTCTCTATCATGCAAAAGAACAATGGCATCAGGGTCAAGGTGCTGGCGTGGATCGAGTACCAGGAACAGCTGTTTGTGGTCAGGATGCATGACAGCGTTAAGGGGGATGATTATTACCGCCCAATCGGCGGCAGCGTGGAATTTGGCGAGACCACGCGCGCTGCCCTGCTACGCGAGGTACAGGAAGAATTGTGCACAGACATGCGCATCACGGGCGAACCGTTGGTCCTCGAGAATATTTTCACTTGCGACGGTGTGAAGGGGCACGAGATCGATTACGTCTATCCTTGCGCTTTCACCGATACGCGCTTTCTCGAACGCAAGAGCTACCCGCTCGTTGAGGACAGCGGGGAAGTTTTTGAAGGTCAGTGGGTTGAAGCACGGCGTTTTTTGAACGGCAGCCTGCGCCTGGTGCCCGAAGCGCTGCTCGATTTTTACCGCCGTGGAAGCTGATCTTTACCCGCCGATATACACCACGCGGTACACCCGCCCGCCCTTATCATCCGAAATGTACATCGCCCCGTCCGCGCCGATGATCACGTCTGCCGGTCTGCCCCAGGTTGCCGGGCTGCCGCAAGTTTCACCCTGCGCGCGCCAGCCATTGACGAAATCTTCGCTGCCAACAGGGGTTTCGCCATCCAGAATGATGCGCTCCACCTTGCAATCCCGGATGCTCTCCGGGCTGGTGTTCCACGAGCCATGGTAGGCAACGAACACACTGTTGTGATACTCTGTTGGAAAAGCCAGCCGTTCAATGGCGAACACCATGCCCAGTGGGGCAGCATGCGCGTCGTCGGTGAACAACGCCGGGACGACATTGGCGGTGGAGCAGTCAAATCCCTCCGGTAAAGCCAACCCGCTCTGCGTATCGAGAACCTCCGCCTGCTGCGGCTGGTTGACGCCCATCACCGCGGTATAGCAATACGGCCAGCCATGCGACATGCCCGCCTGCACCGGGATGATGATCTCTTCCGGCGGCAGGGTGTCGCTGCTGCCTTGTTCGTCTTTGAGGTTATCGCGCCCGTTGTGATTCGCCCATAGCGCGCCGGATGGCGTCCAGAAGAAATCGACGCTGTTGCGCAGCCCCCAGGCCCAAACCGCGCGCAGGCGTTCGTCCTGTGCCTGTGCGAAGGGGTTATCCACCGGGATGCTCCCGTCGGGGTTGAAACGCAGGATGGCTGCCCTTCGCGGGTCTTCCTCCGCGCAGACGTTGCAGGATGAACCCGCGCTTACATATAGTAGCCCATCCGGGCCGAAGTGGAGTGTACGCGAAGTGTGCCCTCCAGCGCCCGGTATGTTGTTGGTGATCAATTCCCATGTTTCCAGTGATCCATCCCCGTTGTTGTCGCGCATGCGCGTCACCCTGCCGGCCTCGGCTACGTACAACCAGCCGCCATTCCACTCGATGCCGTGCGGTTTGTTGAGCCCGCTCGCGATGATCTCGATCCCGTCCGCCAGTCCGTCGTGGTCGCGGTCGGGCAGGCGGGCGATCTCGCCGCTGCCGTAAAGCGAGACGTAGATCTCGCCGTCCTCGCCCACCGCCATGAAACGAGGCGTGCCGGGGATGTTATCCGCGAAGATGCGGATGGCAAAGCCTTCAGGAACGGTCAAGCGTGCCGCGGCTTCGTCCGCAGCCGGTAATGGCAATGTAACTGGTTGAGGAGGCGGGGTTGGTTGAGCGGTCGGTTCCTCCGTCGCGATCGCCGGATTTTCGATGGTAAATGTCGGCAGAATATCAGTCGACAAAGGCGCCGGTTCCGGCGGGTTGGGCGTGTTTGTGCGATTTCGGCGAAAAAACACGATGATCAGCAATCCAACCAGCAGGATAACCCCAAGTGTGAATAAAAATTTCTTTCTCATATCGCACCCTTAATTAGGACTGTTTTAGTATTAATTGGTAAGATTATACGGTCAGACACCATACCGGTCAAGCCATGCCCGATGCGTGATAAAATCCTATCGCAAAGGTCTGGAAACGCATGACAAACCCTTCATCCAACATTTTCACTCCATCCCCTGCTTTACGCGCGGCGGAATCCCTGCTGACGGTATTCATGAGGGTGGCCTCGCGCCAGTACCTTAACATGAAACCAGCCGACTTGCCCGCGCTGCCTGCCCCGATCGCGGGGCACTCTTACACGCTGTATGCCCACGTACCATTCTGTGAAAGTCTGTGCCCGTATTGCTCGTTCAACCGTTTCGTGCTCAACGAGTTCAAAGCCCGGCTTTACTTCAAGTCGATGCGCGAAGAGATGCGCATCCTGGCAGGTCTTGGCTACCGCTTCACGTCGTTGTATATCGGCGGAGGCACCCCCACCGTCCTGCCGGAAGAACTGGTACAGACGATCGACCTGGCGCGCGAGTTGTTCGGCATTGGCGAGGTTTCCTGCGAAACCAACCCCAACCATCTCACACCGCAGGTGATATCCCTGCTTAAAGACCGGGTACAGCGGCTTTCTGTGGGTGTACAGAGTTTTGATGATGGTTTATTGAAACAAATGAACCGCTACCAGAAATTCGGCTCCGGCGATACGATCCTGCGGGCGATCCAGTCCGCCGCGCCGTTCTTCAAATCGCTCAACGCCGACATGATCTTCAACTTCCCCAGCCAGACAGCCCAAATCCTGCGTGACGATATCCGGCGGGTCATCGAATCCGGCACCCAACAGGTTACCTTTTACCCCCTGATGAGTTCCCCATCCGTCAAACGATCCATGGCGAATTCCGTCGGTCAGTTGGACAACTCCCGCGAGGCAGACTTCTACGCCATCATCAGCGAGGGGCTATCGCGCGATTTTATCCCGCTTTCCGCCTGGACCTTCGCACGCGGGAACAGCATGCTGATCGATGAATATATCGTCGATAGCGAGGAGTACGCCGGGGTGGGTTCGGGTGTGTTCTCGTACCTGGATGGTTCGTTGTATGCGAGCACGTTCTCGTTATCCGAGTACGATCAGCGCGTTGCATCGGGCAAAATGGCGGTCACCGCGGTGCAGCGATTCAGCCGCCGCCAGCAAATGCGCTACCGCATGATGATGGATATGTTCGGGCTGCGCTTTAACCGCGATGAGTTCAAACAACGCTTTGGCGTGCCCGCCAGCCGCGGGTTGTGGCTGGAGATGCTTTTCTTCAACCTTTTGGGCGCTTTTCAAAAGCAGGAGCGCGCCATTCCCTCACCGATGGGGCGGTACCTGTCCTTGGTGATCATGCGCGAGTTTTTTACCGGAGTCAACCGCCTGCGCGATATCGCCCGCGCCGGACTTTCAGCAGCAGACCGGGGAGAGTGTGATGAAATCTAAAAATATTGTTGCCAGCAAACGCCTGCCAAAATTTATCAGGGTCACCCTGAAGATTTTGGCCGGGATCGCCGTGGCCGCGATCCTGCTTGTGCTTCTATTCGCGATCGCCTTCGCGATTGCCAACCACACCAACGGCAAAATCGTCTCCTCCGGTGAGACCCGCCGCTACCTGCTCTATGTTCCCGAAACCCTTGAACAATCCAATCCTGTCCCGTTGGTCATCACCATCCACGGATTTGCACAATGGCCCGCCAACCAGGCGAACGTGAGCCGCTGGAACGAGGTAGCCGACCGCGAAGGATTCATTGTCGTTTATCCTTCCGGCACCGGCTTCCCCAAGCGCTGGCGCACCAGCCCGGACCAGGGGGATGGTTTTACTGCGGATATTACTTTCATTAGCGACCTGATCGACCGGTTGGAGCAGGAGTACAACATCGACCCGGCGCGCATTTACGCCAACGGCCTGTCGAACGGCGCAGGCATGACCCTGGCGCTGGGCTGCGAGCTTTCCGAACGCATCGCTGCCACCGCCGGGGTTGGCGGCGCGTACATATACAAGTTGCAGGATTGCAAACCCGCCAGGACGGTTCCCATCATCGCCTTTCATGGCACGGCAGACCCGATCGTCCCGTACTACGGCGGACCTTCGGAAGGGTTTGATATCCCGTTTCCGAACATCCCCACCTGGATGAAAGAGCGCGCGGCACTGAATGGTTGTGACACTACGCCGATCATGATGACGCCGGTTGGCGGCGCGACAGGTATGCGTTACACAGATTGCACGGATGGCGCCGAGGTGATTTTCTACAGTATCGCCGGCGGTGGGCACACCTGGCCGGGCGGCGACCCGCTGCCCAGGTGGATTACAGGGGAAACCAATATGGATATTTCCGCCACCGAGACGATCTGGCAATTCTTCCGCCAACACACCCTGCCGGCACCATAAACTCAATGTAACAATCCAGTTCGGGCTTGCTATAATCTTAAAGACCGTGAACGGAGGTAAAGATGAAACGCAGCCTGCTGGTTTGTATCCTTGTGCTTCTCAGCCTTTCAAGCTGTCGCTTGCCGCAAATAGGATCAAGCAAGAAAATTGTCGAGCACACACCGCCGGAGCTGGCAGTTGACAATTCCTACTTCGCCGGGCTGGGTTGTTTTGAAAGCCCAGGTTGTCTTCCGGCGGAACTTCAACAACTCGACCCGCCCATCGGTTATATCATGCGGCCTCCTGATCTGCTTGGCGCCCTGAACCCCGCGCTGCCCCTGGCGCGCGCGAGCACCGTGCTGCATTATGGCGAGGGCGAGATCGAAGCGGTCTACGTCAACCAATGCCTCTCAGACCAGTACATCCGTTACCTGGTGCGGGTGGGAGATGAAATTCAGTTGATCGATACGGTGGACGGTATGGCGGGCTTGTTTGCGCCGATCGAGTCTCCTGATGAAGCCCTGAGCTACGCCATCGCGACAACCGGCCTGTCAGCCCTCTATGACATAGAAAAAATCGCGAAAATCAAACTGTACACAACCCCGGTCGAAGAGACCTTCGTCCAGGAGGTCGACAACGGCTACCTCGTCCATCTCTTTCACACCTACATGTGCGGCTGCGGTCCGCATATCATCCGCAGCGTGGACGTGACGGTCACCACGGGTGGCGCGGTCTCAACGGCGGAACCGGTGGACGCCTTCAGCGACCCGCAATACGACGGGTTGTGCGTGGATTGAACACGCTTCCAAAAATTACACGCGCGGTTGCTCTCGCAAAAAACCCGTCACCCCGTGATGATATAATCCTGATATGCGTTTGAATAAAAATGGCAAGCGGCTCCTCGCCGCGCTGGTTGTTCTGATTGTTGGTGGAATCATTGTCGCCCTGCCGCCTGTGTGGCGCCGGGTGTCGTTTTACGCCGGCCAGGCTTACGCCGATATCAAGTACGCCATCAACCCACCGCGTGAAGTGGTCTTCGTGCCGGGCGAGGGCGACCCTGGTTACGTGGCGACATCGGTAGCCGCCACGCTCACCGCGGTGGTACCCACAAGTACACCGACCGCCACTCCCACCCACGCCACCCCGATCCCTTCTCCGACGCCGACGCTTACCCCCACCCCGCTCCCGCCTTCCGTTTATCTTGAGGGGGTGATCGGCGAGCCGCAGCTCTTTAATAACTGCGGGCCGGCCACGCTCTCAATGGCGCTCTCTTATTATGATTGGGGGCAATCGCAGAGGCAGGCAGCCGAGGTGCTCAAGCCCCTGCAGGATGACAAAAACGTCATGCCCTACGAGATGGTGGACTTCGTCAACAA
>CAYYBP010000037.1:0-426 GCA_964470275.1 uncultured Anaerolinea sp.
TCAGAACCGGGAGAAAAGCGGGGATTTGAGTTTCGGAAGATTCCTGGGTCAAGGTGAGATCCTATCCTGCATGATGATGTTTCATTATATCAATTAGCACTGAATCTGAGAAATCGAATCGTTGAATTAATTGTGTGGCAACCCATCTGAGCCTTTCAGGAAGCGGCGGTTGATTCATGGTAAAATCGACCAATATCGGGTGACTGACACCCGCTCATCGAGAGAGGTGGAGGGACCGGCCCAACGAAACCTCGGCAACCTAAGAAATCAAGGTGCCAATTCCGGCAGAGATGTATTAAAAAACTGGAAGATAGGAGGGTCTGTGATAAGAAAATCGCACCCCCCTGCACTTAAGCTCGGGGGTATTTTATTGGAGGAGACAATGTCTACGTTTATGAGTTCGCCGAAGTATCTGTTTACTTCGGA
>CAYYBP010000037.1:436-16816 GCA_964470275.1 uncultured Anaerolinea sp.
CGAGAGAGGTGGAGGGACCGGCCCATTGAAACCTCGGCAAGCGTTAAAATAACTGGTGCCAATTCCGGCAGAAGGAATTCTGGAAGATGAGAGAGACGCACGCCACAACCTCTCTCTGAGAGGTTTTTTTAACCTTATCGTTACTGACTGGAGGCAAGATGGAAAAAGAATACACCAACCGGGCATACCTAGACGCAGTTGAGCAGCGCGTGATCGTTTTTGACGGTGCCATGGGCACCAACCTGCAGGCGCAGAACCTGACCGCTGAGCATTTTTGCGGTGAAAAAACGATGGGCTGCAACGACTTCCTTGTCCTCTCCTTCCCGCAGGCCGTGGAAAAAGTGCACCGCGCTTTCCTTGAAGCCGGCGTGGATGTCATCGAAACCTGCACCTTCCGCTCGAACCGGTTGACCCTGGGGGAATACGGACTTGCCGACAGAACCCTCGAAATTAACCGCGCCGCCGCCGCGCTTGCCCGCCGGCTGGCAGACGAATATTCCACGCCTGAGCAGCCTCGTTTCGTGGCCGGCTCCATCGGACCCTCCGGTAAACTGCCTTCCATGAACGACCCGGAGCTCTCGAATATCACGATCGATGAGCTTTCAGACATTTTCTGCGAACAAGCCCTGGGCCTGATCGAAGGCGGGGTTGACCTGCTGCTGATCGAGACTTCGCAGGACATCCTCGAGGTAAAAGCGATCATCCATGGCATCGAGTGCGCTTTTGAGAAAACCGGCGCGCGCCTGCCCATCCAGGCGCAGGTAACGCTGGACACGACCGGCCGGATGCTGCTCGGGACGGACATCTCGGCCGTGCTGACCATTTTGGAAAAACTGGGGGTCGCCGTCATCGGGCTCAACTGCTCAACCGGTCCTGATTACATGCGCGAACCGATCCGCTACCTGGGGGAGAATTCACCCCTGCCAGTGTCGTGCATTCCAAACGCGGGACTGCCGCTCAATGTGGACGGGCAGGCGGTATACCCGCTGGAGCCGGAACCCTTTGCCCAGGCGCTGAGTGAATTTGTCGACCGGCACAACGTGCGCGTGGTCGGCGGCTGCTGCGGCACCACCCCGGCGCACATGAAAACACTCGTGCGAAAGATTCGCGAGGTGAAACCAGAGAAAAAGGAAACGCCCCACCACCCTCCTCAGCTCGCGTCCGCCATCCAGTCCCAGAGCATGCTGCAGGACCCGCCGCCGTTTTTCATCGCGGAACGGCTGAACACCCAGGGCAGCCGGAATTTTAAGAAACTTGTGCTCGATAACGATTTTGAAAACATCCTGGCGCTCGCCCAACAGCAGGTGGAAACCGGCGCGCACGCGCTGGATCTATGCGTGGCGCTGACTGAACGCGCGGATGAATCCGCGACCATGCAGCGCCTGATCAAGACCATATCGCCCGTCATCCGCCTGCCGCTGGTGATCGACACCACGGAACTGGATGTGCTGGAGACGGCCCTCAAGACCGCGCCCGGGCGCTGCCTGATCAACTCGCTCCACCTCGAATCCGGCCGCGAAAAGGCAGACAAGATATTGACCCTGGCGCGCAAATACAACGCTGCGGTCATCGCGCTCACCATCGACGAAAAAGGGATGGCAAAGACCGCTGAACGCAAACTGGATGTCGCGCGCCGTATCCTTGAAATCGCCGTGAACGACCACGGGCTGAAAGCGGAGGATGTGGTATTTGATGCCCTCACCTTCACCCTGGCGACCGGCAGCGACGAGTTCTCCAACTCTGCCGTTGAAACGCTCAACGGGATCCGGCTGATCAAAAAAGAGCTGCCCGGCGTTCTCACCTCTCTGGGGGTCAGCAACGTCTCCTTCGGTCTCTCACCGAACGCCCGCGGCGTCATCAACAGCGTCATGCTCTACCACTCCGTGCAGGCCGGGCTGGATATGGCGATCGTCAACCCCGCCACAATCACACCTTACGCAGATATACCCCAACTCGAACGCGACCTGGCTGAAGACCTCATCTTCAACCGCAAACCCGAAGCCCTGGCGAACCTGATCAACCATTTCCAGGAGGCTGGACCGATCGAAGCGAAGAAGAGCTCGCAGCAGGACATGCTCACCTCGCTGACTGCGGCGGAACGCCTACACTGGAAGATCGTCCACCGTATGCGGGAGGAGGTTGAAGCCGATATCGACCAGCTGCTCGCGGAAAAGAAGGAAGGCGTCAGCCGCGGCGAGCAGGCAGTGTGGATCCTGAACACGGTTCTGCTGCCGGCGATGAAAGAGGTCGGCGACAAATTCGGCAGCGGCGAATTGATCCTGCCCTTTGTCCTGCAATCCGCCGAGGTGATGAAGAAGTCCGTCTCCTACCTTGAAAACTTCCTCGAGCGCAAGGAAGGCACAACCAAAGGAAAACTTGTACTGGCGACCGTGTACGGGGATGTACACGACATCGGCAAGAACCTGGTCAAGACCATCCTCTCCAACAACGGTTACACGGTCGTCGACCTGGGCAAACAGGTACCGGCCGAAACGATCATCTCCCGCGCGGTGGAGGAAAAAGCGGACGCCATCGGTCTCAGCGCCCTGCTGGTGAGCACCAGCAAGCAAATGCCGCTGATCGTCAACGAGCTGCACCGGCGCGGGTTGAAATTCCCGGTTCTGATCGGCGGGGCTGCCATCAACCAGCGCTTCGGCAGGCGCATCCTGCAAACCGAAGCCGGAGAGTTCTACGCGCCTGGCGTCTTTTACTGCAAGGACGCTTTCGAAGGGCTCGCGACGATGGACGCCCTTTCTGACGGCGGTGAACGTGAAAAGCTGCTGCAGCGCATCGACCGCGAAGCGCGGTTTGAGCTGGATAACATCAAGGTCAATGCAGATGAGACCCCCGCGGCGACAGGCAGCACGGTCAAGCCGGCTGAAAAGATCCCTACCCCGCCGGGCTGGGGGGTGCGGGTGGTGCGGGATATGCCGCTAGAGATCGTGTTCGAACACCTGGCCAAAAAGGAGCTGTTCCGCCTCTCCTGGGGCGCGAAGAACGCCCACGGCAAGGAATGGCAGGCAATTGAGAAGGATTTCGAGGAGCGTCTCGCGTCCATGCGGAAACAGGCTGAGCAGGAAGGCTGGCTCGTGCCGCAAGCCGTGTACGGGTACTGGCCGGCGCAATCCGAAGGCAACGACCTGCTGGTTTATGATCCCGAGACCCTTGCATCCGGTTCGCCCAAAGTACTCACACGGTTCAGTTTCCCAAGGCAAACCAGCGGGGATTATCTCTGCCTGGCAGATTACTTCGCCGCCCGTGGCTCGGGGATGATGGACATCGTCGCCTTCCAAGTGGTAACAGTCGGGCAGGAAGCCACCCGCAGGTTCGAGAAACTGCAAGCGGCCTCCGATTACACCGAGGCGTATTTCAGCCACGGTCTCGCCGTACAAACCGCCGAAGCCACGGCTGAATATCTCCACCGGCACATCCGGCGCGAACTGGGTATCGCCCCGGAACAGGGCAAACGGTATTCATGGGGTTACCCATCGATCCCGGAACTTGCGGATCACGCCCGGGTCTTCGAGCTGCTGCCCGCGCAAAAAGAGCTTGGAATGAGCCTGACTTCAGCCTTCCAGCTGGTGCCGGAACAATCGACGGCGGCCATCGTCCTGCATCACCCGGACGCCAGGTATTTCAGCCTTGGTGAAACCCGGGTTGAACAACTGATGAAGTGATGGCGGAAACCATGATCAATCTGGCAGACCTGAAAAAATTCATCGAAGAAAACCGGGTGCTCTTTTCTGACGGGGCCACCGGCACGGTGCTCAGCCAGCGCGTGCCGCCCGGCGTGAATTGCTTTGAGTGTTTGAATATCGAGCACCCGTTCATCATCGAAACGCTGCACCGCGAGTACCTGAAAGCCGGTTCGGACATGCTTCAGACCAACACCTTCGGCGCCAATCGCTTCAAACTCGCCCGGAATGGAATGGAAGGCAGCCTGGAGAAAATAAACATCGCCGCGGTCGAGATCGCCCGGCGCGCCGCGTCAACCGCCGGCAGGCAGGTGTTCATCGCCGGGGATATCGGCCCGCTGGGTGCGCGGCTGGCGCCTTTTGGTCGCATCCAGCTGCCGGAAGCGCGCGAAATATTCGCGGAACAGGTCGCAGCGCTGGTCAAAGGCGGGGTTGACCTGGTGATCATCGAGACAATGACGGATCTGTACGAGACGATCGAAGCCGTTTTAGCCGCGCGCCAGGTGGCATCCGGCATACCGGTGATCGCGTCCATGACATACACCCGCGACAATCGCACCCTGTTGGGTGACCCTCCGGCCAAGGTCGCGCGCGCGTTGAAGGATGCCGGCGCGGATGTGATCGGCGTGAACTGCTCCGGTGGACCACTGCAAATATTGAATATCCTGCGGCAGATGCGCCGCGCGCTTCCAGAGGCGCTGTTCAGCGTGATGCCGAACGCCGGCTGGCCGGAACGGGTGGAGGGACGCATCATGTACCCCGCCGGACCGGAATACTTCGGCAACTACGCCCTCTCCTTCTGGCAGGAAGGCGCGAACGTGATCGGCGGCTGCTGCGGCACCACGCCTGAGCATATCTCCGCCATGGTGAAAAGCTTCAGGAGCGCGGGTCAACTTGAACGGCTGCCGGTCGATGAACTTGAAGTTAAAACGACCGCCGCAGCGGCTGAGATTGACGAAATCCCACCTACCGGGCTCTCTGAAAAATTGAGCGCCGGTAAATTCGTCATCGCGGTGGAAATGGACCCGCCGCGAGGATTATCCACCCATAAGTTACTGGCCGGTGCGAGCCTGCTGGCGGAAACCGGGGCTGACGTCATCGACGTGGCGGACAGCCCAATGGCGCGCATGCGCATGAGCCCGTGGGCGGTGTGCAGCCTGATCCAGCGCAACATCGGTATCGAGACCGTGTTGCATTTTCCCACCCGCGGCCGCAACGTGCTGAGGGTGCAGGGGGACCTGCTGGCAGCCCACGCCCTGGACGTGCGTAACATCTTCGTCGTGATGGGCGATCCGACCTCCATCGGCGATTACCCGGACGCGATGGACAATTACGACCTGGTGCCCTCCGGCCTGATCAAGCTGATCAAACAAGGCTTTAATGCCGGGGTCGACCACGCCGGCGTGGAAATCGGTCAGCCTACGCGGTTCTTCGCCGGCTGCGCCTTTAACCTGAACCCGGCCGATATGGCCAGCGAGCTGAAGAACCTGCGCCGCAAGCTGAAAGCCGGGGCGGATTTCATCCTCACCCAGCCCATTTACGACGCTGCGCTGGTCACGAATTTTCTGGCTGCCTACGAGAAAGAGGATGGGCAACTGCCCATCCCCCTGATCGTGGGATTGCTGCCACTCGCCAGCGCGCGGCACGCCGCTTTCCTGCAGGCGGAAGTGCCCGGGATCGAAATACCCCAAAAAATGCACGACTTGATGGCGAAAAGCGGGGCTGACGGTGCGCGCACCGGCGTTCAATTGACGATTGACCTGGTTGAGCAGATCAAGCCGCTGGCGCAAGGGATCTACCTGATGCCGGCATTCCAGCGTTACGACCACGCCGCGGAGATCATAGAGGGCGTACGAAAGGTCGATTAAGAGGACCCAACAAAAACCAGATATACTGGCATAATAAGAGGTGGAGCCGCCTGTTCAGGATTCGATGATGAAGATTCTCGTGATCTCAGATATCCATGCCAACCTCACCGCCCTGCAGGCGGTGCTCGATGCCGCCGGCAATTTTGATGAGGCGTGGTGCCTGGGCGACATTGTGGGATATGGGGCGGATATTAACGAATGTGTTGACACGGTGAAAAACCTGCCCAACTTGAAGTGTGTGCTTGGAAACCATGACCTGGCGTTGAGCAGCGAGCAGAACCTGGATGTGTTTAACGAAGAAGCGAAAAAGGCGATATTGGTCTCGAAAAAATACATCACCGATGAAAGCATCGCCTTCCTAAGACAATTGCCAGAGATCATCACCGTCGAAAACGCAACGCTGGTGCATGGCAGTCCGCAGAATCCGGTGTGGGAATACATCCTGGAAAAATACTCCGCCATGGAAACCTTCGAAATGCTGGATGGCCAATTCGTATTCGTGGGGCATTCACATCTGCCTCTTTTCTTCACCCAAAACGCACCTGGTGAGATAAGCCAGCGCCGGCTTCTGCAGCCCGGCACCGTGATCCAACTGGCGCAACGGGCGATCATGAACCCGGGTTCAGTCGGGCAGCCGCGTGACAACGACCCGCGGGCTTCATTCGGGCTGTTCGATCCGCAAAACCTCACCTGGCAGATCAACCGGGTTGAATATGACATCCCCGCCGTCCAAAAACGCATTATCGACGCGGGGCTGCCCGCCAGGCACGCCAAACGGCTGTCAAATGGCTGGTGAGCAGGGAACTTTCAGATCGTCCATATCGTCACACCTGTAGAAGAAAACGCCTAACCACCAGAGTGTAAACAGGAGGAGTT
The DNA here is from genome assembly GCA_964470275.1 of uncultured Anaerolinea sp. Classification (GTDB taxonomy): domain Bacteria; phylum Chloroflexota; class Anaerolineae; order Anaerolineales; family Anaerolineaceae; genus UBA6107. Next base: position 6,876 of record CAYYBP010000037.1, read on the forward strand.
GAAAATGAACAGGAATCGCATTTTGATCGTGCTCGTGATATTGGGGCTTGTCATCAGTGGATGCGCGGCCAAGAACCAGGCAGCAAGAAACGAGGCTTACGACGGAGGTTACTCAACCTCGGTGGAAGTCCCTTCCATGGCTCCCGTCGCTGAAGAATCTTACGGAGAACAAAGCAAGGATTACGCATCAACCGGCGACAGCACTGGCGGCGGTCAAATGATCATGATGAACGCCAGCCTGACCATCGCGGTGGACGACCCGGCGCAGACCATGACGGACATCCAGAGGCTGGCAAAGGACATGGGCGGGTTCACAGTGTACTCGAACCTGTACAAATCCCAGTCCATGAGCGGGGCAGAAGTGCCCCAGGCCTCCGTGACCGTGAGGGTCCCCGCGGATCGGTTGGACGAAGCGATCGACAAGATCAAAGCCATGACCGGTGACGGGAAGAGGTACACGCTGAACGAAAGCGTTTCGGGGCAGGATGTAACCAAAGAATACACCGACCTTTCCTCGCGCCTGCGCAACCTTGAAGAGGCAGACGCCAAACTCACCGAATTCTATGAGAACGCTGAGACCACTGAGGATGCGCTGGCGATCTACACGCAAAAAATGCAGGTAACTGAGCAGATCGAGGTCATCAAGGGTCAAATGAAATATTTCGAAGATTCAGTTGACACCTCTGCCATTTCCGTGGAAATCCGATCGAAAGAAACCATCGCCCCCATCACCGGACCCGGCTGGCAGCCTGGCGGCGTGGCCAACAAAGCGCTGAAAGCATTGATCGAGTTTGGCAAAGGCCTGGTCAATGTCCTGATCTGGGTAGCCATCCTGGTCATCCCCATCGCGCTCTTGTTCGGAATCCCGATCTACATCATCGTGCGTGGCGTCAAGCGCCGCAACCTCGCGAAAAAGGAAGCCGCGATCGCCAAGTGGGCCAAGGAATCCGCAGAAACCCAGGCGCCTCCGATCCCAACAGATGAGAAGTAACTAACAACTGGAACTGATAGAGCGGGCAAATGCCCGCTCTATTTTTTGTTAGATCACTCTTATCAAAGCAAATCCATCCAGTTGAAGCGGGACGCGGACAAGATCCGCGGTAACCTTTTCGAATATATTATCTTCGCCATTCACAAGAACACGGTTGCATCCAGCCGGCAGGTAGAGATAGATATCCCCTGAAGCAACTCGGGGCAGGCGGAGCGAAAATGCCAGCCCCTCTTCGCTGTCCATCCAATCTGAGATTTCGATTCCCTGCGAGAAATGCAGCGAACTGCCCAGATAGAGGGATCGGGTTTTCTCAAACCGTCTGGCAGACAAAAGAATGCACCCGTGCGGCGGTACGCTGGCAAAACGCGCGGCATCAGCCTGGGAGAATTTGCCGATGGATCCATTCCAGAATTCACGATACAGGTACGTGTCCTCCGCCAACTGGAAATCCCCGGGGCGCAGGACGAAATCGACCGGTTTATTCTCCCAGTTGACGGCGGCTAGCAGATGCCATTCACCGCTGGCGTTGTTGAGGTCAACCCTCAAGCGGGATGGATCAGGCGCGTCAAACCAATCAATCACGCGGGCGGGATCACGGATGATCGGAAGCAACGCTTCCGCGATGCGTAAACGTTCATCCGGCAGACCCGGCAGATCATCACTCAGCAGCACCGACCCGCCGGTCATGGCGATGGTGGCAGCCAGCGTGTGCACTTCCGCCAAACTCAGGTTGGTACCCGGCCGAATGAGCAGGCAATCCGGGTCGTTGCCCCACCACTTGCCGTTCATGGAAGCGCGGGTGATGATGTTATGGATGGAATTTCGCGCGCATGGAAAGGCAGGTTCATTGTGGATGATGGCTTTGATCCCGTTGAAACTGGGATCCCAGTCCCCGCTGACATCCGCGCCTATGCGCATGAGATCCACCACCCCCAGCGCTGAACCCAGCGGAACCCCGCACCCGAGCAAGGTCACAGCTGGCCCCGCGGCTTTCCTCAATGCTTCCAGACCTTTCCGCAAGACCTGGGCGCGCGTGAGGGTCGGGTCGTGATAGGTGCCTTTCAGCGCGGCAGCGTACAGGAAATCCAATTTCAGGTAGGGGTATCCCCAATCCGTCGCGGCGGTGCGGACCACTTCCCTGGCGTAATCCAAGGCTTCCGGCACGGTAAGATCGAGCGCGGTTTGCAGGCGGTTCCAGACAAACCCGGCGTTCACCTGTCTCCCGGCTTTATCCCGCAAGATCCAGTCGGGGTGGTTTCTAATAAGTTCAGAGCGCGGGTCGACAATGAATGGCGCCTGCCACAGCCCCGGGATCAACCCCTCAGCCGAGATCTTATCGGACAGGGCTGACATGCCATCAGGAAATTTCGAATTAATGGACAGCCAATCCCCCACCCGCGCCTGGTAACCGTCATCGATCTGCACCAGTTCCAGGGGCAGCCGATCCTGGGCAGCCAGGATGGATTCCAGGTTTTGAGTGATGTTCTCTGCGGTAACCTTGGTGTAAAAGTGATACCACGAACACCACCCCGCCGGGACCTCATGCGGCAGCCGCGCCTGGTTTTCCCGCGCCGCGGCTTCCAGGTAGACCTCGAGCGGATCCCTGTGATCCAGAAGGAGCGGGGTGAAAACCGCCCAATCCGTCTCCATTTCGCAGCCCGGGTCAAGGCGGGCATCGTCGCCATTCGCCCACATTTGTAATGTCCCCCGGTTGAGATCAGCGTAGATCGACCCAAAATGGTTCTTCTGTGAAAGGAACCCGATCAGCATGCCCGTGCGAGCCTGCCGGTCTCCGATCACCGCGAACATATCGCTCGAAAACTCCCCGGCGCGTTTTGGCCGCGGCGTTCCGTGGTTATAGATCATCGGGTGCTGCAGCAAGCCCAGCCGGCTGATGTTCATCCTGGCATCACCACGGTGCCAGCCGGTCGGCGACCACGACTGCCAGCCGTTTGAGAAGAAGCCCAGGTCGGCAGGTGCTGCAGCCCTGGGGTAAGCCACCCTCCCACCGATATCTCCGGATATCTTGAGCATGTCAAGCCGGTTTACATCGACCGATTCCGATCCGTAGTTGACCAGTTTGACTTTCCATACAGCAAGTGGATATTCCCGGGCAATGCCAAAGGTGAGCGTGGCGGATAGCCCGTGCCGGTTGTCCGGCGTCTGCAGCGAGACCATCTCGATCTCACCGTGCGCAACACCCGTCTGGACGCCCTGGTCGACCACCCTGGCTGACCAGGCGTCTGCCAGCAGCTGGCAATTCTCGCCGCGCCGCCTGTAAGCACAAACCATCCGGATTCCCGAGAGTGAAGGGAATCGCTTATCCACAGGAGTGATCGAAAAGACTCCCAGGGCAGGGTCTACATTCAGGATCAGAGCATCACTCTTGATTTCCGACATAAGCAGCCTCCAAAGATGCGGGTGATTATGAATATCATATCATGCCCTGAAAAAGAGGTCGTTATACCCGCGTGTTATAATCAACCCATGCCCTCCATGGTTGCCATCGACATAGAAACCACCGGACTTGATTCCCTTAAAGATGCGATCATTGAGATAGGCGCGGTTCGCTTTAACGGGGCAAGGGTGGAAAAAGAATGGTCCAGGCTGATCAACCCGGGCCGGCCGATCCCGCGCACGATCACGCAGTTGACCGGGATCTCGGATGAGATGGTGCGCAACGCCCCGCCCATCACGGATGTCATACGTGAACTGGCTGACTTTGTGGGCAACGACACGGTGGTCGGGCACAACATCCGGTTTGACCTCTCCTTTCTCCAAAGGCATAACATTCTCAAAATCAACCGGGTTATCGACACCTATGAGATTGCGGCCATTGTTTTACCCGGAAACAGCCGCTACAACCTGGGGACACTCGGCCAGACACTGGGAAGCCTGATCCCCAATTCTCACCGCGCGCTGGATGATGCGAAATTGACCCAGGCAGTGCTGCACGCGCTTTACCTGCGCCTGCTGGAACTGCCGATTGAAATTATCGCGGAAGTGGTGCGGTTATCAGACAAAGTGGACTGGGACGGGTATCTTATTTTTCAGCAAGCCCTGGCAGAAAAAAGCCGCATGCCGGTGGAAGCACGCAAAGTCGTCCAGGATGATTTTGGCCTGCTTTTCAGTGGGGTGAAAAACTACCCGCCCCTGGTGCCGGTAGAAACCCCGGTCCTGATCGACCCGGATGAGATCGCCTCGCAGATCGAACACGGCGGACCGTTTTCCAGGTATTTTGAAAACTTCGAAAGCCGGCCGCAGCAGCTGGAAATGCTGCGGGCAGTCGCGAACTCGCTCAATCAAAGCCATCACCTGATGGTGGAAGCGGGCACCGGCACCGGGAAATCTTTCGCCTACCTCATTCCGGCCGTGGAATGGGCGCTCAAGAATTCAATGCGCGTGGTGATCTCGACCAACACCATCACCCTGCAGGACCAGTTGATCAAAAAGGACATCCCTGACCTGGCGGCTGCTCTTGGTTCAGAAGTGCGCGCGACCGTGGTTAAAGGACGCAACAATTACCTCTGCCCGCGCAGATTCAGCGCCATGCGCAAGAACGGTGCGGATAACTCTGAGGAAGTGAGGGTGCTGGCAAAAACACTCGTCTGGCTTTACCAGGGCGGCAGCGGGGACCGCGGAGAGATCAACCTCAACGGGCAGGACGAACGCGAGGTCTGGCAGCGGCTATCGGCTGAGGACGAGGGATGTAAAACCGAGGTTTGCGGGGCGCGCATGGGCGGAGCGTGTCCGTTCTACCGAACCCACATGGCATCCCAATCCTCGCATATCCTGGTCGTTAATCACGCCCTGCTGCTGGCGGATGTCGTCACCGGAAACCGCGTATTGCCGGAATACAAGCACCTGATCGTAGATGAAGCCCACCACCTGGAATCCGCCACCACCAACGCCCTTTCGTTCCGCGTAACACAGGCCGATATTACACGTATACTGCGGGAGATCGGCAGTGTATCCAGCGGGATTCTGGGGAGGATACTGACGCTCCTGTCGCACAACGTTCCGCCTTCAGAATTCGCCGCTCTCAACATGCTGGTGCACAAGATCACCGACCTGTTGTTCACCATCGAGAACGGTTTTGCGGAATTCTTACACACCATCGACCTTTTTATGGAAGAACAGCGCGATGGACAGCCTGTGAGCGGTTACGGGCAGCAGACCCGGATCCTGCCGGCGACCCGCACCCTGCCCTCCTGGTCAGATGTGGAAATAGCCTGGGACAATTTACAGGCAGATATCAAGGCCGCGCTCGAAAAAATGGTGGAACTGCAAAAGTCGATCAGCAATGGCGGAGACGACAGGCCGGAGGAGCTTGAGGATACGCTCGGCTCCCTCGCCAGCGTCTTCCGTCGACTGACGGAGGCAGAGAGTTACCTTGACCAGCTGGTGAACCATCCCGACCTCAACTTTGTGTACTGGGTCGAGATCATGCCGAACACGCACCGCATCGCGCTGCAGGTCGCTCCGCTGCACATCGGACCCTTGATGCAGCGCTACCTGTGGCATGAAAAGGAATCCGTGATCCTTACCTCAGCGACGCTCACCACCAATCACGAGTTCGATTACATGCGCAACCGCCTGGCAGCCGATGAAGCGGATGAACTACTGCTGGGATCCCCGTTCGATTTCGAGAACGCCGTCATGCTGTACGTCGTCAACGACATCGCCGAACCTACTGAAGCCAACGCCTACCAACGCGAAGTGGAAAGCGCCATCATCCGGCTGGCAAAAGCGACCCAGGGCCGGCAGCTGGCATTATTCACCTCGTACGCCCAGCTAAAACGCACCTCCCAGGCGATCGGCCCGGCCATGGCAGACGCCGGCATCGAGGTCTTCGAGCAGGGCGAAGGCGCTTCGACCAACATCCTCCTGGAGACCTTCAGAGAAACCGAAAAAGCGGTGCTGCTGGGCACACGCGCCTTTTGGGAAGGCGTGGATATCCCCGGCGAGGCGCTTTCGGTGCTGGTGATCGTCAAGCTGCCATTTGATGTGCCCTCCGACCCGATCATCTCCGCCCGGGCGGAAACCTTCGATGACCCGTTCAACGAATACAATCTCCCCGAGGCGATCCTGCGCTTCAGGCAGGGTTTCGGCAGGTTGATCCGCACCCAATCCGACCGCGGCGTGGTGGTGATCCTCGACAAGCGCATCCTCACCAAGAAGTACGGACGCCAGTTTATCGAATCCTTACCCCTGTGCACGCAGAAGAAAGCCTCTACCGTCGACCTGCCTGCCTCGGTCACGAAATGGCTCAATATCTAAATTCTCGCTCCGGTGTTTTATAATTTACGAATTCTGGAATAAAGGATCCTGACCATGAAATATGTGATCGGAACAATGCGTCCCCGTTTTCTCATCCTCGCGGTGGTATGCGCCTTCCTGGGTATGGCTGCCGCGATCTGGACGGAAGGCAGCATCAATCCCTGGCACGCCGTGCTGGCTTTTATCGGCGCGGTGGCCGCGCACGGCTCAGTGAACGCTATCAACGAATACCTGGATTTCAAGAGCGGGCTTGACTTTCAGACCAACCGCACGCCGTTCAGCGGCGGCAGCGGTACGCTCATCCAGGACGTCACAAAGGCGCCGGTCGTTTTATGGACCGCGATCATCACCGCCCTGGTGACCGTGATCATTGGCGTGTATTTTGCCTTGACGGTCGGCTGGTACATCCTTCCCCTCGGTCTCATCGGGCTGGTGGTGATCTTCACCTACACCCAGTGGTTCAACATCAAACCCCTGCTCTGCCTGGTTGCCCCGGGTTTCGGCTTTGGCACGCTGATGGTGCTGGGAACGTACTACGTCCTCGCCGGCAGGTTCTCGTGGGCGGCGGCGCTGGCGTCGTTTGTTCCATTTTTCCTGGTGAGCAACCTCTTGTTGTTGAATCAATTCCCGGATGTCGATGCGGACAAAACAGTGCAGAGACGCCACTTCCCCATCGTCCTTGGGCGAAAAAAGAGCGCGGTGATCTTTACAGCCTTCACCATCGCCACGTATCTCACCATCATCCTGGGCGTGGTCATCCGATTAACGCCCGTGTGGACGCTTCTCGGTTTACTGACAATTGTGATCGCGGTGCCAACCATCACGGGAACCTTAAAGAACGCGGATGACATCCCGGCGTTGATCCCATCCATTCTGAACAATGTCCTGCTGAACCTCATCACACCGGCATTGATGGGCATCGGGTTTTTGATCGGCTAAAACGGGATAAAGAGACACCCAACCAGGATCCTTACTCTGTGATCCTGGTTTTTTTTATCTCATTTGCATGTTTGCCTGGCGCGATTGTTTGGGTATAATGAGAGTTAAACTGTCTAATTTACACAAGGAGATGGATGCGATGGTGAAAAAGAGAACACTCTCCCTGGTAAGCGGCGCTCTGGTTTTCGCGCTGGTGAGCCTGGCGTGCGGTCTTTCGGTTCCTTCCGGGGTGCCGTCTGAGGAAGCTGTTGCCACAAAAGTAGCAGAAACGCTCAGCGCAATGCCTCAGCCCACGCTGGAACCCACCACCCTGCCCTCCGCCCCGAGCGAGACGGTTGAACCTGCGGCGACCCCGGCCCCCACGCAGCCGCCGCTGGCTGACCTTGGGGTGGTGATCACCGATCCTGAAAATGACGCGTATTATTGGAATGAATCGATGAGCTCGCCGCGGAAACTGACGACCTCAGAGGATGTGGATCGGGCGATCCTCTCTCCGGATGGAAAGCAGGTCGCGCTGGTGAAGACCACTGACTATTATGTGTACTCGCTCGATGTCATTGCGACGGATGGCAGCGGCCTGAGAGCACTGGTCACACCAGCCGCGTTTGATTCGCTGCCGCGCGCCGAGGGTGCGATCGCCTCCGCTCCCTACCAGATCATCTGGCTTTCCAACTCCCAGGAATTGATTTTCACCACCTATTCGATGTTTGAAGGTCCAGGCCTGGTGGTGGCCGAAAACATCTACAGGTTGAATACCACGACAGGGGAATTATCGGTGCTCATCACACTGCCGGACCAATACCGCATCATGTTTTTCATCTCTCCCGACGAGAGCAAGGTTGCCGTGTCTTACCCGGAGGGGATCAACCTGTATGGGATCGATGGGACGCTCATCCGCAGCGCGGTGATCACCTACCCGTTTGTGAACACCGCCTCAGAGTACGCCTGGGTGGCAGAGCCGGTCTGGTCGGCAGATAGCTCCAGGCTGATCGCGGTCGTCCCTCCTCAGGACCCGTGGGTGGAAAACCCGCTTGATTCGACCGTCTGGCAGATCGCGGGGGATGGCAGTTCCGCGCGAATCCTTTTCACCGATCAAATGACATACCAATCTTCGATCGCGGCTGTGTCGCCGGACCTGTCGAAGATCCTTTACCTGGATCGCATCGGTTCACCATCTGATAACCAGTTCGCCTTACGACTGGCGAACATCGATGGCAGCGGGATGAGTGAGTACGCCACGGGAAGTATCCACGACCTGCCCAGTTGGTCGGCGGATGGGACTTATTTCTATTTTCACGATCTGGATTCCGGGGCCTTCATCGGGCAGCCCGGCGGCTCCCCGGTGGCGCTGCCAGACTTTCACGCGGTCCAGCGCGTTAGCTGGGTCGATGATACCCGCTTCATCGGCGCGGCCGGCCCGGAGGGCGGATGGAGGGTGATGATGGGCAGCACAGCCTGGCCGACGGTCCTTATTTATACATCGGACGAAGACAGCGGTTTCCTGGGATTTTCAGTAAACCGATAGACTGCATTCAAGTAGTCAAATAGATCAAGCCGATCTGAATTCAGACCGGCTTGTTTTTTGTCAATCAGGTGGTTATTGCGTTTAGGGCTGAATGAATGTGCCGTTTCGCAGTTCGCGAAGCGTCTGGTGAATCTCTTCCTCGGTATTCATCACGATCGGTCCATAGCGGACGATGGGTTCTCCGAGCGGTTTTCCCGCCACCAGCAGGAAGCGCGTACCCAGCAGCCCGCCCGTGACCGAGATACGATCGCCGTCCCCCAGCACCGCCAGCCGGGTTTCGGTGAGCTTGGTACCGCAAAAATCGCCATCGCCCTTGAAGACGTACATGAAGGCGTTGTGACCCGCGGGAATATCGAAATCGAACACGTCGCCGCCGTCGACAGCCACATCCATGTAAAGCGGATCCGCGGCGATCTCGGTCACCGGTCCGCTGGTCGCACCGAATGTCCCGGCGATCAGCCGGATCGCCACGCCTTTAATGGGATTCAACCACGGAATCTTCTCCGCCTTGATCTCCTGGTAGCGCGGCCGGCTCATTTTTAGCGCGGCGGGCAGGTTCACCCACAATTGGAAGCCCTCCATGTGCCCGCCCAGACCTTCCGGCATTTCCTCGTGCAGGATGGCCCGCCCGGCGGTCATCCACTGCACGTCACCGGAGGAAAGCAGCCCGGTGTTGCCCATGCTGTCTTTATGCCTGACAAAGCCAGCCAGCATGTAGGTGACGGTTTCGATGCCGCGGTGAGGATGAATCGGAAAGCCCCGGATGTAGTCATCGGGGTTGTGCGAGCCAAAGTGATCGAGCAGCAGGAACGGGTCGAGGTAATCGAACTGCGCGGTGCCGATGCTGCGGCGCAGTTTTACGCCCGCGCCTTCCCTCACCCATTGCGGTTCAATTACGCGTACAACCTGGCGAAGACTCTTTTCGACAGTCATATTATTCTCCTTTACGATAATCCCACCTGACAAACGCCAATACCCTGAAGACTAAATGTCCAGGTTGCGCACGGCGTGCGCGTGGGTGGAGATAAAGCGCGTCCGCGGCGGGACCTCGGAGCCCATCAACATATCAAAGGTATGATCTGCAGCGGCAGCGTCTTCAATCGAGACTTGCAGCAGGGTGCGGGTTTCAGGGTTCATGGTCGTTTCCCACAACTGTGTCGGGTTCATTTCGCCCAGACCTTTGTAGCGCTGCAGGGAGGCCTTTTC
>CAYYBP010000038.1:0-16492 GCA_964470275.1 uncultured Anaerolinea sp.
TTTTACATCAATTGTTTGTAAAGGGGGTGTATTTATGCTAATATATGTGAAATACGTTTTTGTGTATAATCAGTGGTAATGGGTGAATTCCCACAATTCACAAGGGGCAGCAGGGACGCATGACGATCACGATCACGATAGCGAACGAAAAAGGCGGCGTCGGCAAGACGACCACCGCGGTCAACCTGGCTGCCGGGCTGGCGCTGCGCCTTGCCGACGATGGTCGGGACGCCAGGCGGGTGCTGCTGGTGGACATGGACCCCCAGGTGCACGCCCTGCTGGCGGTGGGATACGACCGCCATGAAGAAGCCGCGCTGGTATCGCTGGCCAACCTGTTGACCGAAACCCCTCCCCCCTCCATCCAGCGCCTGATCCGGCGCAGCCAGTATCACCCCAACCTGTTTTACATCCCCTCCGACCGCGCCGCCATGATCCGCGCCGCGCGCGAGCTGCCGACGCTGATGGCGAACGAGACCCGCCTGCAAAAAGCGCTGGCGCCCATCCTGGAGGAGTACGCCTACATCATCATCGATACCCCGCCCAACACCGGCGACCTGCTGATCAACGCGCTGGTGGCGGCGGATCACGTCATCATCCCGGTTGAGACCTCGTACCTGGGCGTCTCGGGGCTGATCGAACTGGAACGCACCATCGAACAAGTGCAAACGCATTTCAAGCCCGGGCTTGACATCCTCGGCTACCTGCCCACCCTGTGCGAGGAGCACCGCAGCGAAGCCCGCGAGATCCTCCTGGAGATGCAGGCGCGGTACAAGAAGCAGCTCCTGCCCTCGATCCATAAAACCTCTGACCTGGCATACGCCCACTCCAGCCACATGGACGTGTTCACCTACCGCCCGCCGCGCGCCCGCTCGAACGAGCAAATCGCGTCGAGTTCGCGCGCCACGCGGGAGTACGCCGTCCTGGTCGAGATCATCCTGAAGAAGACCGGCGCCAAAACGCGCGCCAGGCAAGGAAAATAACATGCCTTCGAAAAAGCGGTACAGCGCGTTTGAGGATCTGAAACCAAAAGGCGCGGGGAAACCCAAGATACAGCCCTCACAGGAACAGGAAGGCGTACATCTGGCGGGTGCGGCGGTGGAGCGCATTGAACGCCTCAAACCCAGCCAGATGCTGCCCGACCGCTTTCAACCGCGCCGGCTGCTGCCGGCCGAAGTGCGCGCGGACTTCTTCTCCGGCAGGATCAACTGCTACCAGGCCGCGCTTGAATGGCTGGCGATGTCCGAGACCGACCCCGGCGTCCAGCAGGAGGTTCAGCGCCTGCTGGCCATGGGCAGCTCGTTCGAGGAGCACGGTCAGATCAAGTCCATCACCGGCAAATGGGTGATGGACGGCGCGGGCGAGTACGTGTTTTCCATAGAAACCGGCGAGCGGCGCTTTTGGGCCGCCTGCTTGCAGTACGCCTCATCAGGTTCCGAGGAAGAACCCCTGCTGCGGGTGGAGGTGGTTGAAAAGCCCACCCGCCAGCGCCAGGTGCTGGAAAACCGCCACGCGGAACCGCCCTCGGCGGTGGAACAGGCCTGCGAGGTGGCGTCGCTGATCCTCGCGGAGCTCGGCATCCAGCCGGAGGACGACCTGGCGGACGATTACGACTACTTCCGCATCGCGCGCACCCAGCGCATGCCGGCGGGTTTGTGGGACAGGATCACCCCCATCATGCAGCTCACCCGTCCGCGCATGGTGCAGCTGCTCAACATCCTGCAGCTGCCCACCTCCCAACTCGACCTGGCGGACCGCTACCGCTTGAGCGAACGCGTTCTGCGCGAGATCCTCGGCAGCCCGCGCGACCAGTGGGAGCGCATGATCCGTCTGAGCATCCAGAACCAGCTCACATCTGACGAGGTCGCGGAGATCACCACCACCGGTGCCGCTGAAGGCGTAAAGCCCACTCGCTCCACCCCCCAGCCGATCCTGCCGGAACCCGGCAGGCAGGCGGCGCGTTCGCTGCGGCGCTTCGTGACCACGCTGGGCGAGCTCGACCGCGGCGGGCAGGACCGCGCCCTGGACGAAATCGCCAACACCATCGTCGTGCGCGGACTTGGTAAACAATCACTGGGGTTGATCGAAGAACTCGCGCGCCTCATCCGCGCCCGGCTTGACCGGCGCTAATCCAACTTTTTACCGCCTGATTTGTCGTAAGAGAAAAGCGTAACCGCGGCTACGAATATTCAATGTCACTATTTACGCCCTGGTTGGTTTTGTATTCCTAAAAAGTGTAACCACGGTAACGAATTTCAGAATTAATAAAACCCGACCCGCATAGAAATTCTTATTCCCAATACTGTAACCACGGTTACGAATCCCCGATTCTCTGGTCGTTGCCTTGTTTTGCGTCCTTTTCCGCGCTACCTGCATTCCCTTTAACCGGCTGCTATTCGTCCTTATACCAGCCCAGGAGAAATACCCGTGTATGCCTCCTACCAGCGTTTTGACGTGCCGCCAGGCTCTTAAGGGGTGACCCTGCAATTCTCCTGGTGTCTTGCACAGGGGCGACCCTTGATTTTTTAGGGGTGACCCTATATAATCTTATGGGGCGACCCTTGGGGAGAGGTTTTATCAGGTTTTTGGTACCTGTCTCCCCGCCCGCTGCAACCCGGAGGAATATGCTGGTTTTCGCGTTCGCCAATCAAAAAGGTGGTGTCGGAAAGACCACTTCGGCAGTGACCCTGGCCGACGGACTGGCGCGCCTGAAAAAGCGCTGCCTGCTGGTGGACCTCGATCCGCAGGGGCACCTGGCGCTGTCCTTCGGTCTCGACAAGTCCCCCGGCCTTTACCGGCTGGTGTGCCTGGATGAGCCGCTGGAATCCGTGGCGCAGACGGTGCGGCCGAACCTCGACCTGGTGAGCGGTGACAAGCAGACCGAGATGGTCAAGCGCCAGATCACGCTGTCCGATTTCCGCGAGACGATCCTGCGCGACATCCTGGCGGATTCAGACTACGATGTGGCGCTGCTCGACATGGCGCCGTCGTTGGACGTGCTGCACCTCAACGGGCTGATCGCCGCGGACTGGGTGGTCGTCCCCACGCGCATGGACGCGCTCTCGGTGGACGGGGTGAAGGAAATCCTGGCGACGATGGCGGAGATCAGCCGCAGCGGGCACCGTTACCGCGGTTACAGTATTCTGCCGACCTTCTTTGACCGCACCACGCTCGAAACGATGATTCAGTTCGAACAGGTCACAAAGGTGTTCGGTGAAAACGTGTGGCCTCCCATTCCGCAGGACACGCGCGTTCGCGAAACTTCGGCGTACGGTCAGACATTGTGGGAGTACTCGCCAGGGTCATCTTCGGTGGATGGGTTCGTGGATGGCCGCACCCACCTGGGCGGATACCGGCAGGTGTTGGGAAAGATGCTGGAGGTGATCGATGGATGAGAAGAAACCGCAGCGCCGCACGACGCTCGACCCGGCGGTAGCCGAGTTACTGAAGGGGATGCAGCAAAAGCAGGCGGAAGCTGGGCTTCCGCGCAAGGAGCGCGAACGTATCTCGCGCGAACGCGCCAAGATTCAGTCGCGCCGCGACCAGAGGGCAACGTACGACCTGCCGCCCGCGCTGCGCGAAAACCTGCGCCTGCTGGCGGAGGAGCTGCGCCTTCCTGCGAGCCAGCTGGCCACGCTGGCGTTGGCCAGGTTCCTGGCGGATTATCAGAATGGATCGGTTGATTTGTCGCTGTTCAAGCAGCCCTCGCGCAGTCCGCGCTATGATTGGAACCTGGTGTTTCCGGAGGAACTGATCCATCCCCCGAAAAGGAAAAAGGGCGGTTAAGTACTTAAGGTAGTTAAGTAGTTAATTAAGTAGTGCATAGAATCACGTGCACTTTTTGCACCCTGTAGAGGTGCAACGGCTGCACTCAGTAGAAGGGCGTATTCTGCACGCTGGCTTCCTTAAGGTAAAAGATTCCCCCGGGCGTACATGCAAAAAACTACCACTGGCCAACAGGAAGGATTTGCACGCTGGCAAGAATGAAATATTTGCATGCAGGCCAGAAGGCAATAATTGCATGCTGGCAAAAGGGAATTTTTTGCACTCGGGCCGGGTCAGCAGGGAGGAGACAGGCATGCGCCAGGCAGCCTTGTCAGGCTTCGACTTGCAGCGCGATGAATACCCGCTCGGTCCGGCGGAATATTCCCATCAGATCAAAGAAGAGCTTCTGCGCGCCGTATTTCCGGGCGTAAACTTTCTTGACGGCGGCGGCTTCCTTCTCCGACAAAAAGCAGGCGCGCGCCGGGTGCCAGCCGCCCCGCGGCTCACCGCTGGCTGTGCAGGGGGCGACTTTTACTTCGGGGTTGCGGCGCAGGCGCTTGACCTTGCCGGATGAGGCTTCGGTGGTGAAGCATAATTCCCCGGCGTGGGCGACAAACCAAACCGGCGTGCGCACGCCCTCGCCGGACTTGCGGTAGGTTTCAACGCTGATATATTGTTGGCGGTCAAATTCTGAGAGTAGATTCATTGTACCTCCTGGCACTGGTACCAATTTTATCATTCCAATCTATACAATAACGCAAATTCACGTGGTTGTATAAGGATGACTCACAGTAGTGTGACCGGCGGCAGGCCACAACAGGATCCGCCAACGGCAGGGTGAGGGGGGGTTGAGGACCCTGCCAGTTGCCGCCAGACCCGGCTTGATCCATCAGGATGATGTTGCGCATAGATAATTAATCAATAGCGACTGAACGATCGTTCAATTAACAAAGACCAGCGTGGTGGGCTCACGCTGGTCATAAGTACGCCGGGTTCCCCTCCAGGGATCAGGCGAGCGCCTGACCCTTCGGCCCTTCCGGCCGGGTTAACTTACTCATCCTTGTCATTCACCTGGTCTGGGTGACGGCGGCGTTTGAACTGGTAGGCTTCGGAGTTGTAGTTCTTACGCGTGTGATCGTCGAGCCCCTGTCGCAGCTCATTCGGACGGGTTTCCAAGCGCGAGCGCAGGAATACCGGCAGGTCGCCGCCAAACTCCATCATCGCGCGGTCCATCACTTTACCGGCTTCTTCGCGCTTGCCGGATTTTTCGAGCCGGAGGGCTTCATCCGCCATATGGCCGACTGCCACAGTGGAGAAGCGTTTCATCAGGTCGGTGTCTTTCTGCAGCTCGGCCTGCCTTACCTCGGTGTTATCCGCATATTGAAAAGCGATCTCTTGCGCCACCGCAACCGGCTGGTCGGCTTCGTCCAGCGCGTTGGCTGAAGCGGAGACGACCAGTTTACCCTTGCCCGCGGGTGTGGTCACCCGGAGGTAAAGATTGATGACGCGGCCGGCTGGCAGATCCGAAAGGAAGATGACCAGCTTATCCCCCTCGGATTCAGAGCGCCACTCTCCGAAGAGCTCGCGGGCGACCCCGGCGGGGAAGGTGAGCTCGACGCGCACGTTCTTAAGGGTCACGGCGGAAAGGTCTTTGAACTCCTCCATCAGCAGCGCGGGGATCAAGCCGTTGCTGGCGATGTAGTAAAAATTACCGCCGCCGCGGTTGGCCATGGCCTCCAGCAGGTGTTCATCGAAATCCTCGCCAATACCGAAGGTGGAGGTTGCGACGCCGCGTTCGAACACCCCCGAGGCGTGCCGCGCCAGCTCCACCGGGTTGGTGATCCCCTCGTTGGCCAGACCGTCGCTCAGCAGCAGGGTACGGTTGACCTTGCCGGCCGCCTGGCGGATGGCAACGCATTCGCAGCCTTTCAGCCACCCGCCGCCCAGGTTGGTGGTGCCGCCAGTGTGAAGCTCGAAGAGCGCGGATTTCAGGTTCCTGCGCGCGGCATCGGTGACGCTGTCGCTCTCGGTGGTGAGCCGCACCTCGCTGTCGTAATCCACGATGGAGACGCTGTCCTTTGGGCGCATCAGGTCAAGGATCTGCGAGACGGCCGCCTTGGCCTGCTCCAGTTTCCCGCCGGCCATTGAGCCGCTGCGGTCGATGACCAGCGCCAGGTTGAGCGGCGCCGCATCGTGCGAGCCGCTGGCCTCGGGCGCGATCAGTTCGATCTCCAGGATGCGGTTGGTGGGTACGGAATTGGAGATTAACCCTGTGTCACTTTTCAAATTCAATTGCATGGTGTTCATGACGAAAATCCTCCCTTTCAGATCGGGTTATATATTTCTGGTCTGGTCATTTTTGACCATTTCCACCAGCATCCGGACCAGGCGGCGGATGTGGCGCGGGGCGGGTTGCTTGACGTGCAGCTCCAGCCCGGGGAGCAGTTCAACATGCTGCCACTCTGAGGGCGTGGGTTCGTTGAAGACCGGTTGGTTAAGGTTGCTCTGCAAGAACGACTTGCGGCTCTCCATCACCCGGTTTTCGCTGCTGACCTGCAGGATGTAATCCAGGGCGCTGGCGGGCGGGGCCGAAGGCAAGGGCTCCGGCTGAGAAAAGACCGGCAGCGCCTGCAGGCTGGCGAGCGCGCCCACCGGATCGGTTTCAAAGGCGGAGAGCAGGGGCACGATCTGGCTGTCATCGAGGGTATCGAGCAGCGCCCGGATGCGCTGAAGTGGAAGATAGGCATCCTTAAGATACTTGATCAACTGGAGGCGGTGCATGTACTCATCCGTGAACACGGCGTATTTTCCACGGATCTCGGGCTGGGGGAGGAGCCCCTCATCGATATAGTAGCGGATGGTGCGGGTGGAAACCCCCGCGAGGGCTGCCAGCTCTGAGATCCAGTATTCTGCTCGAATCATGACGGTTCCTTTCTGATTACGAGTATCATAACACTATTACGTAATACTGTCAAGGTTAAGATGGAATGAGTTTTAGGAATTGGTCAGTGTGTGTGGGGGGGTCAGGCGAGGATGCCGTTGAGGTAGACTTCGATCAGCTCGTGGATGGCGTTTGCCTGTCCTTCGGCGTCAGACGGGCGGCCGAGCAGCATCTCGTTCATGTGGAAGGTGTAGAAGAGCCCGAAGAAGGCGCGCAGCAGGCCGTCATCTGAAATGGGCTGCAAGACGCCCGGGTCGCGGCGCAGGCGGCGGGCAAAGTTCTGCATGCCTTCCGCGACGGCGGGGTAGGCTTTGCGCAGGTGCTCTCCCTGGAACTCGACCACGTCGATGAAGACCAGCTTCACCAGGTCCGGGCGGGCGGAGAGGGCGGTGACCATGCGGCGGGCGGCGGTGCGCGCCAGGTCGGGGGCGGTTTCGCCCTGCGAGTTTTCGAGAGCCAGCAGCAGGATGGGGTAGGGGTTGTAGGCTTCGAAGACGGCGGCGAACAGGGCGTCTTTATCCACGAAGTGGGTGTAAAGCGACCCGAGTGCCATGCCCGATTCGCGGGCGATCTGGCGCATGGTGGAGCCGTGAAAGCCCTGCGCCAGGAAGAGGCGGTGGGCGGCGGCGACGATCTCGGCGCGGGAGCGCGTGGGGTTGGGTTTGATCTTTGAACGCTCGTTCATGGCGCCTATTGTAATGGAGGAACCAAAAACACGCAATGAAGCCGCGTGTTTTTGGTCTGTTGCGCTCGTCCCGCGCCTGGGTTTACTTTGGCACCAGGTTCTTCATGCTTTTGTAGATCAGGTTGGCGGCCTTTTCTGGCATCAGGCGGGAATAGATATCCATCATTTTCGCGTCTTTGCCCACCATGACGCGGTACTTGTTCTTTTCCATGGCGTCGATGATGGTCGCGGCCGCCGCGTCAGCCGGGTTCATGATGGTGTGCCCGGATTTCAGATTGGCCTGTTCCTCTTTCGTCATCAGCCCGGAGTTGACGGTGATGTTGGTGGCGGTGGCGCCGGGGAAGACCACGGTGACGCCGACGCTGGTATCTTTCAACTCGGAGTGCAGACCCTCGGTGAAGAGCTTGATGGCGGCCTTGGAGGAGCCGTAGATGGTCTGCCCTGGCACGGGCAGAAAGCCGCCCATGCTGGAGATGTTGACGATGTGCGCCTCGGGTCTTTGCAGTAGGTAAGGCAGAAAGGCCTTGGTCATGTAGATAGCGCCGTAGTAGTTGATGTTCATCACGCGCTCGATCTCGGCGATGGTCAGGTCTTTGAAGGGGATGAAGCGCTGGATGATACCGGCGTTGTTGATGATGCCGTCCACCGCGCCGTGGGCGGCGATGACCGCATCGGGCAGAGCCTGGACGGCGGCCAGGTCGGTGATGTTAAGCTGGTGCGAAGACAGGCGCGAACTCATTTCCCCGGCCAGCTGGGCGGTTTCCGCCATCCCCTCAGCGCTGATGTCGACCGAGGCGACGCGCGCGCCGCGCCGCAGCAGGTCCAGAACCAGCTGCCTGCCGATACCGCTTCCGCCCCCGGTAACCACGATCACTTTTCCGTTTGCTTTCATTTCACTCCTCCTGGAGGTAAAGAATACATGCAGTTTTGAGGTCGATGCGGGTGGCGACAAAAAGGCGGTGATGTGTTTAATCGCACCAATCAGATATATTATATCCAATATTGATCAGAATTTTATTAACTTTGTACAACGGGTAAAATAGAAGGGAAGCCGTATGGGCGCGCGCGCGCCCCGAAAAACAGACAGGCGAGGTGAGGATGACACTGAAGTTTTCACGCTTGAACCCCGCGGCGCAGGCCCCCACGCGCAAGCATCCCACGGACGCCGGGGTGGACGTGTACGCCAGCGAAGACGCCTGGATCCCGCCGTTCTCGACCCGCGTGATCCACACCGGGGTCACGTTCGATGTGCCCCCTGGCACGCTGCTGCAGGTATGGCCCAAGAGCCGCCACAACTATCTGGCGGGGGCGGGCGTGGTGGACGCCGGCTACCAGGGCGAGATCCTGATCAAGGTGGTCAACCCATCGTGGAAGCCGCTGCGCGTGCGGCGCGGGCAGGCCATCGCCCAGCTGGTGCACCTGCCGGTGTTGTGCGAGCCGCTGGAGGAACTAGCGTCGGAGGAACTGCACCGGGAACCAAGCGAACGCGGCGGGTCCGGGGGGATCCACACGGGCTGAGCGTTGTACCTCGAAGAGGTGTTTAACAGGGCGGGATCACATCACTAATAGCGCATGGCGGGTTCAAAAACTGAACCCGCTATTTTAATGTCTGGTAAGATTTCAACTCACCCTGTAGGCTGCGCGCTAATGGATCATTTCACCAGTTTTTTCCATACACAGAAGTACTGGGTGTTTTTTACTTCACATAATCCAACAGGTATCCGTACCCCTGGTTTTCCATCTCCTCATAGGGAACAAAACGTAAGGCGGCACTGTTGATGCAGTATCGCGTCCCGTTTGGCGATAATGAATCGTTGTAGAAAACATGCCCCAGGTGAGAATCGCCGGCGCGGCTGCGCACCTCGGTGCGCCGCATTCCGTAAGTGTCGTCGACCACGAAGAAGAAGGTATTTTCATCGATCCCTTTGGTGAAGCTTGGCCAGCCAGTTCCGCTGTCGAACTTGTCTGTCGAAGAG
Organism: uncultured Anaerolinea sp.; assembly: GCA_964470275.1. Lineage (GTDB taxonomy): Bacteria > Chloroflexota > Anaerolineae > Anaerolineales > Anaerolineaceae > UBA6107. The sequence continues at coordinate 9,365 of CAYYBP010000038.1, forward strand.
AACAAAGGCTCACCAGTCACCACGTCAACATAAATACCGCGGGCGTGGTTATCCCAATATTCGTTCTGAAAGGCCGGTTCGGTGCCGTTCTGCTGAGTGACCAGGTATTGGTCATCGGAGAGCATTTCCTTGATCTTTTCGTTCGAGGGGCGTGGATATTTTCCGGGGTCAATGAGCATGTTGCTGATGGTGCTCATTTCTGTTTTGGAGATGTGGCAGTAACCACTGGGATTCTTATCAAGGTAGTCCTGGTGATATTCCTCGGCTTGATAGAAACGCTCGAATGGTTCGATCTCCACCACGAAATTCTCGTAACGTTTTTTTACAATGTCTGTGATTCGCGCAACTGTCTGTCCTTGAGATTCGTCGGTGTAATAGATGCCTGTCTGGTATTGCGTACCAATATCGTTACCCTGCATGTCTTTAACCGTGGGGTCGATCACCTGGAAATAAGCGAAGAGCAGCCCATCCAGGCTGATTTTTTCAGGGTCATACTCCACTCGCACCGTTTCCCGGTAGCCGGTTTTCCCTGTGGATACAGAAGGGTAGGTGGGTTTATCTCCGGGGTTGCCGTTGGCGTAACCGCTGACGACGTTCACCACTCCTGGGATGGACTGCATTAACTTTTCCATTCCCCAGAAGCAGCCTCCAGCGAAGTAAATCACTTCGACTCCCTCGCGCCTGGTGTAGGTTGGGTCATAAGGGGTTGTCATTGACTCGGTATCCTCCGTTTTCTGGGTAGATTTGTTTTCGGTGTTACCGCCATTGACGGTGCTGCACGCGGTAACAATCAGAGCGGTGATTAAAAGTACGAATAGAATCCGTTTCGTTTTCACAGTATTTCACTCCTATACCTCTAAAAAGACTTGCCGACAATCATAACGCTTCAATTGTAAGCAGTATAAACAAAAAGGGTAGGAAATATATATGGTTTGTATAAGTTTTTTATCAGATTGTGTACTGATGTATTCAGACAAATTCTCCCCATTCCGACGCGAAGGAACCGCATCACCTTGCGGAGGAGGGTGATGCCAGGCCGGGGTCACTTCACCCGGTTAAAATCCAGCGCCAGGTTTGCACCGCTGAAATCGGTGATCTGCAGCAGCAGTAGGTCCCCGTTGCACGCGAACGCGGCGCGCGGCGGAATATCGAAATTGACCACCGGGGTGATGCCGGTGAAGGGCTGCACGTCTTCGCCGCTCACCGCGCGCCAGTCATACAGTTCATTCTTCGCCCCGGTTTTGGTAAAGACGACGGTTTCTCCCTCGATCGTGTAGGTGCCCTCGATGAGGACGTTGGCACGTGCGTCCAAAAACCCGTTGAGGAAGGCGGAGCGCAGTGAAAGGTCGTTGGAATGATAGGCGAAGGTGCCGCCCTCAAACGTCAACAGCAGCGCGCCTTCAAGGATCTGCAAAGATGGCACGCCGGTGATCGCGGCCAGCAGGCTGGTGGCGGTGAGGTTGGCCATGCTCCAGTCGCCCTGCAGGCAGGCCAGCGCGGCGTCGACGGTGGGGGTGGGCGGCAGTGTAGCGGTGGGCGGGACGGGGGTGGGCGGCGCGGCTGTGGGGGCGGGCGTGCTGCGCGGGGCACAGGCGGCGAGGATCAGGAGGGCCGCAGTGATCAGTGGAAAAATGACGAGCCCAGGTTTTTTCATTCTATTATTAATTCCTTTTTCATTAACTGATGTGTGGATTTAAAAAAGAATATGGCTACCCGGCAATACCCGAAGGCTTGCCGGGCATACACGCTGCTTGCTGCAACTTACTCCAACGAGAGGAAGCGCTTCGAGTCGCCGCTGAAATCCAACCACGGCTCAAAGATCAACTTCACCCCGGTCTCGCCGACCGCGGCCTGTACCACGATCCAGCCTTCACGCTCGCCATCGGGGTAAAGCCACGAGCTGAGTTGAGGGTCGGGGTCAACAACGGCGACAAAATCATAGATCGTGTTGGAATCGCCGGTGCTCTCAAAGGAAAACTCATCAATATTGTAGGGCTTATCTTCCGTGGCGATACAATGCGCGTAGATCTTCACGGCGAGGTACTCCATCCCGGCGGCGGGTTGTTCGCTGTACTCGTTGGTTTCCAACACCATATCGAGCGCAGCCTGTCCGCGCACGACCTCGGTCACCCGGATCTCCCAATCCTCGGTAACAACGGTTTCATTTATTTTGGCTGGTTCGAGGCGTTCAATGCCCGTGCCGGTGGGAGCAATGGATGCCAGCGTGGAGGGGATGGTAATGGAAGCTCCTTCTTCGAGGGCAATGTAAGTTTGGACATCCTGGTCAAAGTTCATCAATTCATCGACGACCAGCATCAGGTTGCCCTCGCCGGCGCCGACCGGGTAGGCGATCCAGCCTTCGGATTCACCCCCGCTGTAGAGCGTGGCATCCAGCGAGGGTTCTGGGTTGAGCACAAACGCCGTGCTGCAATCGTAGAGGGTGTTGCGGTCGCCGGTGACTTTGAAATCGCATCTGCCGATGTTGTGCTCCTCATTATCGGCGTAAGTGCTCTTAACATGAACCTTGATCAACACGTATTCCATACCCTCCGGGGCTGGGTCGCTGTACGAGTAGGCGGCGGAGATATCCGCCCAGGCTTCGGCGCCGCGTTTGAACTCAAGCACCTGCACCTCCCAGTTAGGTGCGCTCACCAGCGCTCCGACGGGGAAGGGGTTGGCGCGGCTGGCACCCTGTTCACCGCTGACGGGAGCAGATTCGGGCGCGGGTACATCCGCGGACGGGGGCTCAGCCGGTTCAAGCGGGGCAACCTCGGTGGGTGCAGAGGGCAGCACCACCACGATGGGCGTGGCTTCTTTATCGCTTCCTCCGAGCAGACCGGTTACTGTGTCGGTCACGATGCAGGCGGGTAAAACGAAAAGCGCGAGGCCGGCGAGCATCAGCCAGGGGGCGTATCTCTTGATTGTTCTCATTTCAACTCCTCCGGGGAACATACAACGGCGGACAGGACTGGCCGCACAGGTTTCTGGCCTGATAATTTATTATAGCGAAAATATCGGCGAAGGCAAACAGCCGCCGGCTTTTTGATAACACGCACATTGACATGATTTTCGAATTCTACAGGTGGAACGTTCCCCGGATCGAAAAAAAGATGTTGTTGATATACGGATCTATCGCGTTTATAACTTCCTGGTTAGAAAATACCTTTGGTGTCCGGGCGGGAACTCGAGCAGCTCGCCAAAGACCTGGTAGCCCAGCTTCTTATAAAAGTCCGGGGCCTGGAAGCTGAAGGTGTCGAGGTAGGAATTCCTGGCGCCGCGTTTTTTGGCTTCCTGCTCAGCGAGGTGCATCAGTTGCCTGCCGAAGCCCATACGGCGCAGGTCGTCGCGGATCCACATCAGCTCAATGTACAGCCAATCCCAATAGGTGGCGCCGATGGTGCCGCCAACGATCTCCCCGCCGGGCGCCAGGATCACGAAGCACAGGGTCTTGCCGTTGTCATCCCCGGCCTGCTGCGTGTTGAACGCGTTGATCCCACCGCCGATCACCCCCCACTCGGGTGTTTCCCGGTAAACGAACTGGTAAGATTCATCCATTGAGCAGATCCTTTCGCAAAAATCCCCTTGCTCGCCTATTGTACATCGGGCATGATCGGTCTGATGAATCGGAAATCTTAAATACCGCGTTGCGGGCATCATCACGCAGAAAAAAGCAGCACGACTAAAACCAGCATCGATACCCGCACCCGCTGAAAAGTTGTTTGGGATGGAATGATCGAAAATGGAGGACAGATAGAACGATCTGTCCTCCAAAAATAGATTGCTACTGCCGTGAACCTGCTGCTGGCAGGGTACGGCGCTTTAACCCCGCCTGTGTGCCGGGTGGCTGAGGGTTAAACGCCCAGGGTCTTGAGCGACGCCAGGACCAGGAACACCGGCCAGACGATGGCTTTCAGGAAGCCGAGCACGCCCAGCCAAAAGGTGGGAGCGCCGCCGATGAAATAGATGCAGGCGCCGATGAAACCCAGCCCATAGACGGCTTCAGCTCCGCCGCCGCGGTGCACGACCTTGGTTTTTGTACAATTACACGATTCATCTTGAGTCGTTTCAGACATGAGTAATCTCCTGAATTCATTTATTTAATAATTATTACGTGATCCCGGGTGGAAGGTTGCAGGGAACAAGAAAGGTGGGAGGGGCGTCTTAGTATTTGAATTAATGAAAAAAACACTCATATTGAACAAAGGAAAAATGAAATGAAACTCAACTATGTTGGTACCGTACTGGCGGTCGCAATTTTCGTGCTCAGCCTGCTTTCCGGCTGCGGGGCGAAGGACCCGCTGGCGGGCACAGAGTGGGTGCTGGTCGACCTGGGCGACCGTCTGCCGCAGGAGGGCACGTCGGTGACGCTTGCCTTTAAAGATGGACAGGCTTACGGATCGGCCGGGTGCAACAGTTACGGGGGCGAATACACGCTCAAGGGCGACGAGATCAGTTTTGGAGCGATGGCGTCCACGCTGATGGCGTGCAGTGACCAGGGCGTGATGGAGCAGGAAACGCTTTACCTGCAGCGCCTGGCGCAGGCATCCACCTACTCGCTGGAGAACGGCATGCTGGTGCTGTACCTTTCGGATGGCTCCCTGATGTCCTTTTCTCAATAAATTGAAAGGATTTCAGGGTTTATAATATTTTTGTCCCGCCGCCTCTGCGTTTCAGCGGGCTGAGGACGACGGGGTGACAAGTGAATTGCCCACTGACATGAACTGGAGTTGAATGAAGAAAATTGTTGTGATGATTGTGTTGATGATGGCGTTGAGCGCCTGCGCGCCAGCCGCGACCGAGCCGGCGGCGACCGTGGAACCGGTTGCCCCGCTCGCAACGACCGCCGCGCCTGAGGTTGCCACCGCCGCGCCGACCGAAGCGCCGGCCGCGCCCACCGTGGAACCCACCCCAACCGGGGGCGGGAGCGGGCTGCTGGTTTTCAGCTCAAACCGCGGGGGCGTGTACGATGATATTTATACCATGCGGCTGGATGGCAGCGAGCTGACCCGCCTGACCGAGGGCGAGTCCAACTTCTTCGCCGGCCCCTGGTCGCCGGACGGGTCGCGCCTGCTGTTCACCGGCTACGGGCTGACCACCAGCTACGTTGGCATGATGAACACCGATGGCAGCGGGTTGGTGGATTTCAGCCAGCGCCCGGAAGTTGACGAGGGCTTTGCCGCCTGGTCGCCGGACGGAATGACGATCGCGCTCACCTCGCGCCGCGACGGCAATAACGAGGTGTACATCGCCGACATGCTGAGCGGCGGGCAGGTGAGACTGACCGACGCGCCCGGGGACGACTTCGACGCGGATTTCTCGCCTGATGGCGGCTCACTGGTGTTCTGCTCTGACCGCGGGCGCGAGAGCGGCGTGTACAGCCTGTACACCGTGCGCCCTGACGGCTCGAACCTTACCCGTCTGACCAACAGCGAGGGCAGCGATTACACCCCGGCCTGGTCACCGGACGGCACGCGCATCACTTTCCGCTCCACGCTTAACGGCGTCAGCGATATCTGGTTGGTCAACGCGGACGGCTCAAACCTGGTGAACCTCACCAGAGGCGCTGGTCAGAACTGGAACCCGGCCTGGTCGCCAGACGCTGGTCATATCGTCTTCCAGACGGACCGCGACGGCAACTGGGAGATCTACATGATGAACGCGGATGGCAGCGGGCAGGTGAACCTCACGAACAACGCTGCGGATGACCAGTATCCGTACCTGCAGCCGGAGACTGGCGGTATGGTGCCGCCCCCGGCAGCCCGAAGCGACTGATCCGACCCCGAATCAACAGACACCCCTGCATGCAGGGGTGTCTTTGCGTGTAGACATAATATCACGAGAGGTGCCCACCACAGGCGGGCGCGTCAGACGGTGCCGCCGTAACGGGCGTTGGCCAGCGGAATGATGTTGATGACCGGCTCCTCGTAGGGGTGCGCCTGGCGCACGGCGGAAACGGCTTCGAGCAGGTATTGCTCGCGGCACAGCACCTCGAGCTTCACCTCCGAGTCGCTGAATAGCTCGCCGGGCTTGCCGGCCGCCGGCTGAGACCCCTCGAGCGGGCGCCAGTAGCCCTGCACCGGTATGACGGTGGCGCAGTGGTCGTACCTGCCGATTTCGCCGGCGTGGGCGGCGGCGAGCGCCGCCAGGATCTCGTCAACGGCTTCGACCGGGGCGAAGACCTCGATCTTATAGAAAGGTGATGCGTTCATAACGTTCTCCGGGTAGGTATTAGTAAATGCGGTAGCTCACGAAAAAGCCCAGCAGACCAAAAAGAAGCCCGCCTAAGACGCCAAGGATGGGACGGATGTAACCCAGGCAGCGCAGCGGCAGCCCGCGCGGGCGCCTGCCTCCGAGCAATGCCAGGATGACAGCCCCGGCGGCCGAGAGGAGGGCGGTGAGCGGGAACGAGTTTGACGGAAGGCGGAGGATGGCCGCCAGCATGCTGCCGGCGACCGCGCCGGCCGGGGCGGAGACCAGCGTCCAGAAGACGCGCTTGGTCACCAGGGCGACCGAAAGCCCCACCAGCACGCCCGCAGCCGCTGCCAGCAGCAGGTAAGGCAGGTAGCGGTTGAGCCCAGCGGCGCTGCTGCCGGCGTTGAGCCCGATGATGAAGGCGGATAGCGCGATGGCAAGCCCTTCAGCGGCCAGGCGCAGGAGCACAGAGCCGATCCCCAGCATGCCAATGCCAGCGCCGGCGGTCTTGAGAACATCCTTCACCTCGTCAGATGCGGCGATTGGCGGAGGCGCTGGTTCAAAAACAGGTTCAGTGGCGCCCTCCGCGATGGTGACGGTGACCCCGCGCGGGGCGGGGACGGGCAGGGGGGCGCCGCAGCCGATGCAGCGCGCACCCTGGGCGGGATTGAACCTGCCGCAATAGTCGCAGGTGAGGCGGTCGTGATCAGTTTCCGACATGGGCGTAGGTGCCATACAGCCAATCCTCCGGGTCGACTTCGACCCCGCCGACGAGCAGGTCAAAATGCAAATGCGGACCGGTTGCTCGGCCGGAATCTCCGCAGTAGCCGATGGTCTGACCGGTCTGCACGGTGTCGCCAACCTTCACGTCAATGCGCGACTGGTGCCAGTAGCCGGTGTAGACCCCCCAGCCGTGGGAGATGATGGTGGTCATGC
>CAYYBP010000039.1:0-16462 GCA_964470275.1 uncultured Anaerolinea sp.
CACCCACCTCCACCCCGACTATCACGCCCACACCCACCCCGGTCATCATCTCTGTCGAGGCGGGGATGCAGCAGGTGCCCGTCCTGCTCTATCACCACGTCGCAGAAAACCTCCCGTACAACCCCTACAACATGGAACCGGCGGACTTCGATGCCCAGATGAAATGGCTGCACGACAATGGCTACCAGACGATCAATGTCAACGACCTCGCCGTTCTCATCCGCCAGGGAGGGCAGATCCCGCTCCGCCCGGTGATCATCACCTTTGATGACGGCAACCTCGATATTTATCAGAACGCCTACCCCATCCTCAAGAAATACGGTTTTAGCGCCACATTTTTCGTGGTCAGCCAGTACATCAATGGAGCGGGCATGGTCAGCTCCGATCAGCTCAAGGAGTTGATCGCCAACGGCTGGGAGATCGGCTCGCACAGCAGCAGCCATAAAGATCTCACCGAACAAGGCGTCGATCTCGTCCGGGAGATCAGGGGCTCAAAAGAAGACATGGAATACTGGCTGGGCGTCCCGATCCGTACGTTCGCCTACCCGTTCGGCAAGATCGATGACAACATCCTCAATATGACCTTCAACGCGGATTATGATTCAGCTGTCGGGCTTGGGCTTTCGTACCAGCACGACCGCAGCACGATCTATTACCTCAGTCGCATCGAAGTTCCCTACGGCACCACGCTGGAGAAATTCATCTCCGTTTTCCCCTGGTCGGGTCCCCTGCCCTGAGATCTGCTCGACCAATATCCTGATCCACCCCCGCCATTGCTTCAGCACCCCTGCGCACGGCCGTACGCGACCTGACCAATACACCCGTATAAAGGCCGAATTTGCTGTATCATATCTCATGAGGACATGCTCACCGGCAAACAGAGGCACTCCCTGATGAATTCAACATCCACCCTCGAAAAGATCCTGCACCTGGTCTCGATCCTCTTCCTGGTTTTCCTGGCAGGGTTCCTGGTCTTCCAGGCGTGCAACTCGCTGCATTGGCGCGTTGAACTCGACACGCCCATCCTCCAGTATTCCGCCTTCCTCATCGAGCGTTTCGATCTGGTGCCCTATCGTGATTTCTTCGAGACCAGCATGCCCGGGACCTTCGCCTTTCACGTTCTCATTGGCAGCCTGTTCGGCTACAGCGATCTTGCATTTCATATAGTTGACCTGGTGCTGCTTTTCGTCTTCCTGTCATGCGCCGCCCTTTTCATGTCCCGCTTCGGCTGGTTGACGGCTGCGTGGGGAGCGGTGCTTTTTGCCCTGGTCTACTTCGGCAAGGGGCAGACCATGACCCTGCAGCGCGATTACCTGGGCTTGTTCCCCATTGTCTTCGCCCTGCTGCTTATCCCCAAAACTGCTAACCGCCCAGTACACTGGCTGCGCTTCCCGGCTGCCGGTTTCCTTTTCGGTCTCGCCGCGCTGGTCAAACCCCACCTGGCCATCGGCCTGCCCGCCTTCTGGGGCATCCTTTACCTTTTCCGATGCAGATCCGAAAAAGCGAGCCCAAAGTCCGGCATTCTGACCGCTGCTCTCAGTCTTGCCGGCTTCCTTGTACCAATCTCAATTACCCTGCTTTGGCTGGCGCAGAAGGCTGCGCTGCAGCCTTTCCTGGATATCCTGCTCAAGCACATCCCGCTTTACTCCACCCTCAACGGCGCGCATGTCAGCCTGGCTCCCGCGGAAAGGCTCCGTTACATTTTATCCATGGGCGTGCGTCTCGGTAACTACCCCGGTTTCGCGGTCTGCCTGGTGTACGTGCTTTTCATCACGCTTCAGAAAGAAAGATTGCCGCGTGAACAAAAACTCGCCATCCTCTTCCTGGCAGCCGTCAGCGTGCTCTACGCGCTTTACCCGCTGCTGGCGGGTAAGTTCTGGTCGTACCACTACATGCCCTTCGCGTTCTTCATTTGCTTGTCCACGGCTTTGTGCTTCTTCATCGCCAATACCCCCATGCCCGGCAGCCGGCTGATGGTGAAGATCCTTCCCCTGGTGCTGCTCATTACAGCTTCGGTCATTGAACTGAAACTCCCCTCGGCGTTCTCCACAGCGATCGCGGATGCCCGCTCAGGCTATGCCTCGCACCAACCGAAGGATGGGCGCGTGGACGAGATCGCCGCCTGGCTCACAGCCCATTTGGAACCTGCCGACACCGTCCAGCCGCTGGACTGGACCGGCGGCAGTATTCACGCCATGCTGAAATCTGAAGCCCGCCTTGCCACCCATTTTCTTTACGATTACCCGTTTTACATTCATGTTTCGAGCAAGTACACCCAACGGTTGCGGTTGGATTTTATCCAACAGCTCAGCGATGCCCGCCCGCGCTTCATTATCGAGGTCACCACCCATAAACCCTGGGTCAGCGGGGTCGATACCACGCGTGAATTTCCAGAGCTGCGCCAGCTGCTGGAGGCGCATTACTCGGTCGTCCAAACCGGCGATGGATACGAGATTTACCAGCTGGATCCTTCAGGAACCTGGAAATAAATGAAGATTATCAGTGTTCAGAGTTTTTAACGTGTGGCCTGGTCGTGAGGCTCACTAAGAATAGCGCGCACAACAACACGATCAGCCCGCCGCCGTCAAACAAGATGAAACGCGTCACGCTCGCGTGAACCATGGCGTGCGTTTCGGGGATTGTCGCCAGGATCAGGCTCTCGCCGGCCACCCCTATGAATTGCATGATCACCGCCGATACCAGAGCGATCTGGTAGCGCACCGGCTGGATGCTGGCAAAGACGTACGGCACGCTCCACATCAGGAACAACACCCCCATCCCGCGCATCATCGCTTCGCCCACAACCCCGCTCATCTCGAAGCCCGCGGCGAAATTTTGCGGCGCGAACATGAACTGCAATGCCGCCTGCACATTCATCACCGTCACCGCCGCGATTAAAACCCGCGCCAGCCAAATCAGACGATTTCTCCCGGCAGATTTCATACTCCAATTATAGATACTTCGCGCCAGATCGCAATCCTTCTCCATCCCCCATATCTGGGGTGGTCTCCATTACCGATCCCCGCATCTTCGGTAGATTGCGTGTATATCTGTGGATAAATTCCGCCCAGGTACTTGAAATTCGTAAAAAAAGCGCTACAATGGTAGTAACTGGTATGACCTCTGTCCTATTTAGGAAAACAGAATGAGCGAAATTAAACCCTGGCCGGTCCCTCAAAAACCGGCGGAGCTGGCTGAAAACCGCCTCATTGAAGCCATCCTCACCAACGTCTTTCCGGTCAACTCCTACCTGCCGCCGGAGCGTGAACTCGCCGTCCTGCTGGGCGTCACCCGCCCCACCCTGCGCGAAGCGCTGCAGCGCCTGGCGCGCGACGGCTGGATCGAGATCCATCACGGCCGTTCCACGCGGGTGCGGGATTACTGGCGTGAAGGCAACCTGCTCATCCTTTCCGCCATCACCCGCAACATGAAGATCCTGCCGGATGATTTCGTCCCCCACCTCCTGCAAGTCCGTGTTCTGCTCGCCCCCGAATACACCCGCCTGGCGATTCACAACTCCCCCTCGGATGTCATCCGCCTGCTCGAGTCCATCCAGAATTTGCCGGATACCAGCGCCGAGTTCACCCGTGCCGACCTCCACCTTCACACCCGTCTCACGATCCTGTCGCGCAACCCTGTCTTCACCCTGATCTTTAACGGCTTCAGTGATCTTTACAGCGTGATGGGGCAGCGCTACTTTTCCATCGATCAAACCCGCGATCACTCCAGGTCTTTTTATAAAAAATTACTATCAGCCGCTTTATCCAATGATTCCTTCCTGGCTGAAGAGGTCACCCGCAACGTGATGAAGGAAAGTTCCGATCTTTGGAATCTCTACCAGGGGGAGTTCGACACCCCGGAAAATACTTGATAAGGAGTGCCTTTATGTGGGAAAAAGGATGGCGAAATAAGATCTGGCAGCAATTGGACACGGAGTGGGATATCCTGGTCATCGGCGGTGGTATCACCGGGGCAGGGATCCTCAGGCGCGCCGTCAGTGAGGGGTACAGGGCGCTCCTGGTCGAAGCAGGTGATTTCGCCAGCGGCACCTCGAGCAAATCCTCCAAACTGATTCACGGCGGCTTCCGCTACCTGCGCAACAAGCAATTCGATGTCACCCGTGAATCCGTGCGCGAACGCGAATGGCTGCTGAAAGAAGCCCGCGGGCTCGTCACGCCGCTTGGCTTCATCATGCCCTGCCCGGAGGATAAGAAACTCAAATCCCAGTTCGCGCTTGGGGTCATCATTTATGACCTGCTCGCGCCCAAATGGAAGCATTCCCGCTTGAGTAGAAGCACCATACTCCAGCGCTGCCCGCAGTTGGCCGGGGGTGATCTCTCCTGCGGTTTCCTCTACTACGACGCCTGCATGGATGACGCGCGGGTCGTGCTGCGCCTGCTGCGCGAATCCGTGGCTTCCGGCGGCGCGGCGCTGAATTACACCCGCGCGGAAAAGCTCCTCAAATCCCGTGATGGAAGAGTATGCGGCGCGGTCCTGTCAGACCGGTCTGCGCAGAACCTCGGCCAGAAGGAGGTCAGTGCCAAAGTGGTGATCAACGCCTCCGGCCCGTGGAGTGATGATATCCGCTCGCAGGTCGATGCTGCACCTCGTTTACGCAAATTGCGCGGCTCGCACCTGGTATTTTCCAACGAGCGCCTGCCCATCCCGACCGCCATCACCCTGCTCCACCCCGTCGACCACCGCGCCATGTTCGCCATCCCCTGGGAAGGGGTGACCCTGGTGGGCACCACAGACCTTGACCACTCCGATCAGCTCGCCCGTGGGGAACCCTACACCACGCCCGCGGAGATTGAGTACATCCTCCAGGCCGCGAATGCAACCTTCCCGCAGCTTTCGCTGACGCGCGCCGATATCCTTTCAACCTTTGCCGGCTTGCGTCCCGTCATTAACACCGGGCAGGCTGACCCTTCCAAAGAGTCGCGCGCGCATGTTGTTTGGAATGAAGATGGTCTCATCACGGTCACAGGCGGTAAATACACCACTTTCAGGCTCATGGCCGAACAGACATTGCAACTCGCGCTCCCGGGGCTTCCTCATCCCGCCGACCTGGCCCGGAAAAAAAACTACTTTAATCCACTTCCGCGTTCAGCCGCTCCTGCAGGCATCCCGGCTGCTGATTTTCTTTATCTATCGGGGCGATATGGTAGTGACACCCCTGATCTGCTGGCGGCTGCCGCGCAAGGTGAAAACGGACCCATCCTCAACCTGCGGAATTACTGGTCAGAGCTGCGCTGGGCGGCGCGGGATGGCGCGGTCGAGCACCTCGATGACCTGCTTCTGCGCCGGGTGAGGTTGGGGATACTCCTTCCCGATGGAGCCGCCGACGTTATGGATCGCGTGCGTACGATCGTTCAGCCTGAGCTCGGTTGGGATGACACCCGCTGGCAGCACGAGGAAACCCGCTACCGGCAGATTTATACCGCGTCTTACAGCCCCGCGCCTGCAGGCTACACACAGGAAGGTGAGTCATGACAGAGAAAAAGAAATTCGTCCCCAACTGGTTCGAACAGCCCACGCCCCCAGGCACCTACCGGTCGCTCTTCAAGTGGGGCGACCCGGCTGAGTTCAAGCATCCCAACAGCGGCCTCGTCCGTTTGGTGATGGAGCGTTTCCATCTCTCCCAGGCTGACATGCAGACCCCTCAGCAGCTGGGTCTTGAGCCGGTGCAGGAGCACATCCCGGTGAATCTCGACCCGGTGCATGTAAATGCCCTGGCGGCGATCTGCGGAACGGACAACGTTTCTTCCGACACCTACGCCCGGATTCGCTGTTCCTACGGCGGTTCAATGATCGACGCGCTGCGTCTCAGGCGGCGCATCATTGAAAACCTCCCGGATCTAGTGCTCTCGCCGCGTACAGCTGAAGAAATTCAACAGGTAATCGATTATTGCGACAAAAACCTGGTTCCGGTTTACGTCCATGGCGCCGGCTCGACCGTCACCCGCGGGATGGAGGCGGTGAAAGGCGGTGTATCGCTCGACATGAGCCGCCACATGAAGCGCGTTGTGTCCTTCAACGAAGTCGACCAGACCATCACGGTGGAACCCGGCATGACCGGGCCTGAGCTCGAGGACCTGCTCAACCACGCTCCTGAACGCCTGGGTGCCAGTCGCGCGTACACCTGCGGGCATTTCCCCCAGTCCTTTGAATACTCCAGTGTCGGCGGTTGGGTCGTCACGCGCGGCGCAGGTCAGAACTCCACCTATTACGGCAAAATCGAGGATATCGTCGTCTCGCAGGAATACGCCACCCCGCGCGGAACTTTCAAGACCTGCCCGCACCCGCGCAGCGCGAACGGCCCCGATTTCGACCAGATCATGATGGGAAGCGAGGGCGCTTTTGGCGTGCTCACCGCGGTCACCCTGCGCGTCTTCCGCTGGCAGCCTGGCAACCGTAAGCGCTTCAGTTACATGTTCAAGAACTGGGATGACGCGATGGCAGCCTGCCGAGAGATCATGCAGTCTGAATTTGGTTTCCCATCGGTCTTCCGCCTGTCTGATCCTGAAGAAACGGATGTCGCCATGAAGCTTTACCACATCGAGGGCACACCCGCCGACACCGTGTTGAAAATGACCGGCTACCTGCCGATGCAAAAATGCCTGCTCCTTGGTCACACCGATGGTGAACCCGCCTTCTCGCGCAATGTCAACCGCCAGGTGCGGCGTATCTGCCGTAAGTATGGCGCTTTCAACATCAGCTTCGCCCCGGTCGTGCAGAACTGGGAGAAGGGGCGCTTCCGCGACCCGTACATGCGCGAAGACCTGCAGGATTTCGGCGTGATCCTCGACACGCTTGAATGCGCCGTCACCTGGTCGCAGATGAAAAGCGTTCATGAAACCGTACGCGGATTTATCAAGTCGCGTCCAGATACCGTGTGCATGACCCACCTGTCACACGCCTACCCACAGGGCGGAAATCTTTACTTCATCTTCATCGGGAAGATGGATAAAATTAACGAGTATCTAGATCTTCTTTACGGCATCCTCACCGCCATTCAGAAAAGCGGCGCAGCTATCAGCCATCATCACGGCGTGGGCAAGCAGACCGCCCCCTGGCTGGAGGGTCAGATCGGTGCAGCACAAATGGACGTCATCCGGGCGTTGAAGCAGCACTTCGATCCCCGCAACATCATGAACCCCGGAGGAACGCTCGGATTGGACATGTCCGCCGCTCAAAAAGAAATGCGGTGGAGCAAAGACCTGGAGGAATAAAATGAGCCCTGAGAACCTGTTGGCGATCGATGTCGGCACCCAGTCAACCCGCGCCCTGCTTTTCGACCTGCGCGGCAACCTGCTCGCGAAGTCCCGCGTGGTGATTGAGCCGTACTACTCCACTGCACCCGGTCTGGCGGAGCAGGACCCGCAGGTGTTCTGGAAGGCGCTGTGCGATGCCTGTCAGCAGCTGTGGACCATGCCCGGAGTGGATAAAAACAACGTGGCTGGTGTCGCTCTCACAACCCAGCGTTCCACCCTGATCAATGTCGACAAACAGGGAATCCCGTTGCGCCCTGCGATCCACTGGCTCGACCAGCGCCGCACTCCCGGTCTGACCCCGGTTGGAGGCCTTTGGGGTCTCCTTTTCAAGCTGGCCGGGATGAGCGAAACCGTCGCCTACCTGCAGGCGGAAGCCGAGGGCAACTGGCTGCAGAAGTACCAGCCTGAAATCTGGAACAATACCCACAAGTACCTGTTGCTCTCCGGGTATCTCACATATCTGCTCACCGGAAAATTCGCCGATTCAGTCGGTTGTACCGTTGCCTACGTTCCCTTTGATTACAAAAAACAAACCTGGAGCGGAAAATCGGACTGGAAATGGCAGGCGGTTCCCGTCAACAAGGAAATGCTGCCCGACCTGTATAAACCCGCGGACCAGATCGGCGTTATCACCGCCGAAGCAGCCGCTGCCACCGGGATCCCGGAAGGTCTGCCGCTCATCGCCGCCGCCGCTGATAAAGCCTGCGAGGTGATCGGCGCTGGTTGTCTCGATCCCTCGATCCCCTGTCTCTCCTATGGCACAACCGCCACCATCAATACCACCCTTGATAAGTACGTTGAGGTCATCCCGCTCATCCCGCCTTATCCCGCCGCAGTTCCCGGTTCATACTCGCTCGAAATTCAGATCTACCGCGGCTACTGGATGGTCTCCTGGTTCAAGCGCGAGTTTGGTATGAACGAGGAGCGCCTGGCTGATCAGCGCGGGGTAGCCACCGAGGAGCTTTTCGATGACCTGGTGAATTCCGTTCCACCCGGCTCGATGGGGCTCACCCTCCAGCCTTACTGGTCGCCCGGGCTCAAGATTCCCGGTCCCGAAGCCAAAGGTGCGGTGATCGGCTTCGGTGACGTGCACACCCGCTCCCATCTCTATCGCTCGATCCTTGAAGGGCTTGCCTACGCCCTGCGCGAAGGCTCGGAGCGCACCGCCAAACACACGCGCATCCCGATACAGGAGGTGCGGGTCGCCGGCGGCGGCAGCCAGAGCAAGGCCGCCATGCAGTTGACCGCCGATATCTTCGGGTTGCCCGCGTCAAATCCGCACGTCTATGAATCCAGCGGGCTGGGCGCTGCCATTGACCTGGCCGTGGGGCTCAAACTCCACCCCGAATTTTCAACCGCGGTGAAAGAAATGACCCGCAAGGGTGCCACCTTTGAACCCATCGCGGAAAACAAGGATATTTATAACGAGTTGTACAACCGTGTGTATTTGAAGATGTACGACCGGTTGAAACCGCTCTACGATGAAATCCGCAGCATCACGGGGTACCCGCCGCGCAATTGAAAGCAGTGGAGTAAATTACGGGTAATCACATTGCGAGGGGAAGACCTCGCGGTCATTCAACACCTTAACGAAGATCCTGTCAGGCAGCATTTCCAGATCTTTGCCAAAGTACTCGTTAAGGATCACCCTGAATGTATTGACCGGGGTGATGGTCGGGTAGAGCGGAAAATAGCTCCCCGGCAGGTAATAGGCATTTAGTATTTTGTGCTTGTCGAACCCGCCCGGCACGATATGCGAACCGTGGTCCGCCTGGATCACGATAATGGGCGGTACCTCTGATTCCTCGAGCAGCGTGGTGACCAGCGCCTCAATCCGCTTATTGAGATAAATTACTGTGTCGATGTAATACTGGGGGTCGAGGTTCGATGGCGGCACGTAGCGGAAATTGCCGTCTCGGTCGAACACCTGCGGACCATGCGGCGCGTTGATGTGAGCGTAAACCAGGTAATTTCCGTCCATCTTCGGGATCTCCTCGAGTGAGTCAAACACGTAGCGTGTCTGGTTGTACCAGAAACTCGATGAGTCCATGTACTCAAAGTCTTTGCCCAGCTCAAAGAACCGCGGAATATTCGGGTGCTCAGACGGATTTGCCGTGTAGATCTCGAACACCAGGCGCAACGCCGTGGTTGAAAGATACAGGCGCGCGAACTGCGCCCGCTGCAGCGAGTCACTTAACCCTTTAGCCTGGTTCACATTCAAGTAGATATCCGAATCCCGAATGTCGTTGAAAGCGGAGTACCCCCTGGTGGTCACGAACTGATATCCAAACGCGTTTAATTCCTGTCTCACCCGGTTTTCGCCCAGCTGCTGCGAGATCCCCGCGTTTTCCTCGTCTGGTACTGCCCCCTCCAGGTTGTAATTCTCAATGTAAGAATAATTTAATGAAGAAGAGACCGAAGAAAGTGTTCCATCGTAATTCGAATTCGAACACTCGACCACGTAAAACCCCTCGTTCGTTAGCCATTCAATGAACAGAGAATTATCGTAGTGGTATGCTTCTTGTAGAAAATCTGCCCGCGAATACGCGTCGAGAATGATGTAGTAGATATCTGGCAGGTTCTTATCCTCACCGGGTTTTACAGTGGTGGCAACGTCCTTTGCATCCGCCGGGTTACGCAGCGCGAGCTGGAACCTGGCGATGGAAACCAGGTTAAAAAGCACCAGCGCTGCCGAGACGATATTCAGCACGCTCACCCACGTTCCCGCGTTCTTAATTATCTTCAATAATAGGATCAAGCCCGCGAGGAAGAACACCCCGTATGCCAGCGTGAATTTCAGGTAACCAACCTCGATCCCAAGCAGGGTCTTCCCGCCGACCGCGTTGTACAGGTGCCCGTACGCGAAGAAAAACAGGAACAGGTAGGAAGCCAGCGCTGAGCCCTTGACCACCGATCGACAGGCCAGCGAACACAAACCGCATACCACCAGTACGCCCGCAAGGGTGAGCAGGAATACAGGCAGGACGACACCCCCGGTCACCTGCAGTTGGTTTTGCGCCCATACAAACAGAATTGGAAAAATCCCAAAAAAAATCCCAAAATATGGCGCTCTCAGGAATCCTGCCGTGAGCCTGGTATGACGCTTGCTTTCTTTCAATGGTATCTTTTCGATTTCTTAAGTAAAATTGACTAACAACTGATATCTTATCACAGGCATCTATTTCTCGGAGAAACCCTCATGAAACCCTGGTTAAAGGTCGTCTTACTTGTATTGCTCATGCTGGCGTTGGCAGCCGGCTCCTACTTCTGGGCGACGGGAATGATCGACTCGAATTACGCCTACCGTTCCCCGCTCAAGGATGCGCCCCCGCAGCCTGCTGAAAGCCTTGGCGAGCCTGCCACAGACCGGCTGGTTTTCGTGCTCATTGACGCGCTGCGCTACGATACATCGCTCAAGGAATCCGTCATGCCCACCCTCGCCCACCTGCGCCAGGTCGGCGCATCCGCCCTGATGCACAGTCAGCCGCCTTCCTTTTCGGAACCTGGCTACAGCACGCTCCTCACCGGCGCGTGGCCGGCGATCAATGATGGTCCGGTCTTTAACCTCGATTACGAAGAGATTCCCACCTTCACCCAGGACAACCTGTTTAGCGCCGCCAGCCGCGCCGGGCTTGAAACCGCCATATCCGGTTACTACTGGTTCGAAAAGCTGGTTCCGCAGGGTGATGTGGACCACTCATCCTACACTCCCGGTGAAGATGCCGCCGCCGACCGCGAGGTGGTTGACGCCGCTCTTGTTTGGCTGAAAGCCACCGATACCAACCTGGTGCTCGTGCATATCGACCAGGTGGATTACGCCGGGCATCATGAGGGCGGCGCCGCATCCCCCAACTGGGACGCCGCCGCTAAACGCTCAGATGACCTGGTGGCTGAGATCCTCGCCGCCATGGACCTGGAGAACGAGACCATTGTCGTTCTGAGCGACCATGGTCAGATCGATGCCGGCGGTCATGGCGGGCAGGACCCGGTCGTGCTCCTTGAGCCCTTCGTCATCGCGGGCAAGGGAATAAAACCCGGCACGTACGCGGATATCCAGATGGTGGATGTCGCGCCCACCATCGCCGCGCTGTTTGGCGCGAACATCCCCGCCTCCGCCCAGGGGCGTGTGCTGGAGGAAATGCTCAACCTGTCCCCGCAGGTTTCCGCGGCGATCCCTTCTGTAACCCGTGACCAACAGTCTCAACTTCTGACCGCTTACACCGCCAGCGTGTCTCCCAATGCCCGCATCGAGACCCCGCGAGGTTCGCTTGTGAGCGACTACCAGGCAGTCATCGCAACCATCCGCGAACACAGGTTGTTCTCCGAAAGGATCTGGCACTCGGCAGGAGCCGCCATTTTCCTGGCGGTTGCGCTCACCCTGCTGTTGCGCCACAAGAAACGCGGAGTGGGGGGCTGGCTGCTGACCGGTCTGATCACCGCCCTGTTGTTCAACCTTCGTTACGCCGTTCTCGATGGCAAAGTCTACTCGCTCAGTTCCATTATCGGCGTCACCGAACTCATCGTATATATCGGTGTAACCACAGCAGTATCCTTTATCATCGGTTGGCTGGTGGTTGCGCTCTCCAGGCGGATTTTCCGTCTTTCGCCGGCAGCGGCGGCCGAATATACCCTCTGGCAGGGTCTGACCACAGTGCTGGTGCTTTTCCTGCCCGTGCTGCTCAGTTTTGTCCTCAACGGCGCGCTGGTCACCTGGACCCTGCCGGATTACCTGACGAGCTACCTCGCGCTCCTGGGTTTGATTCAGATCCTGTTTGTCAGCGTGCTCACGCCCATCCTCGCTGGCTTAACTGCTCTGATTTCCCGGGTGCTCGCCACCTCCTCAACCAGAAGGAACTCACATGCTCAAAGTCAGCGGCAACCAATTCGTTGATTCACACAACCGTGTGCTGATGCTGCGTGGTGTCAACCTGGGCGGCAGCAGCAAGGTGCCGGTTGTCCCCGATGGCTCAACCTACCGCTCTGAGGGGTTTTTCAACCACCGCGAGGTTTCCTTCGTCGGGCGGCCCTTCCCTCTCACCGAAGCCGACGAGCATTACCGCCGTCTGCGCTCCTGGGGCTTTAACACCTTGCGCTTCCTCGTCACCTGGGAGGCCATCGAGCACGCAGGTCCCGGTATTTACGACCAGTCCTACCTCGATTACCTCCACCAGGTCGTCTCCAAAGCCGGTGAATGGGGTTTCATGGTGTTCATTGACCCCCACCAGGACGTCTGGTCGCGTTTCTCCGGCGGCGATGGCGCCCCGGGTTGGACGCTTGAAGCGGCCGGGTTGGATATGACCAAATTCAAAGACACCGGCGCTGCCATCGTCCACCAGACCCATGGGGATCCCTTCCCGCGCATGGTCTGGCCCACCAACGCCAGCAAGCTCGCCGCCGCCACCATGTTCACCCTTTTCTTCGCAGGCAACGACTTTGCCCCAAATACCCGCGTCGACAGCATTCCCATCCAGGACTACCTTCAAGGGCATTACCTAGCTGCCATGCGCCAGGTCGCTGAAAAGCTCAAAGACCTGGATTGCGTCATCGGCTACGATATCTTCAACGAGCCCCAGCGCGGATTCGTTGGCGTCGGCGATCTCGCCCTCCCGTATGAGAGCCTCCAGCTGGGACCCTCCCCCACGCCATGGCAATCGATTCTCCTCGGATCAGGCTTTACCCGCCAGGTCGCGATCTACCGCGCGGGCAGATTTGGCATCCGCCGCCGTGGCAGTGTGACGATCAATCCATCCTGCGTTTCCACCTGGCTGCCGGGCCGCGTCTGTGTCTGGCGGGAAAACGGCGTCTGGGACCTCGACCCAAGCGGGCAGCCCGTCCTGCTTCGTCCAGATCACTTTTCCAGCGTCAACGGCCGGCGGGCCAGTTTTTCGCAGGATTACCTCTTGCCTTTCACGCAAAGCTACGCTCAAATGATTCACGCTGTCAGCCCTGAGGCGTTGATTTTCTTTGAAAACGAGGTTGAGGATGCCTCCCCTCTCTGGAAGGATGCTGAGCAGCATCGCATGGTCTACGCCGCCCATTGGTACGACGGCGCTGTCCTTTTCCAAAAACAGTTCGCTCCCTGGCTCGCTGTCGACGTCCGCACGCGCCGCCCGGTCTTCGGCAGAAATGCCGTTCAGCGCTCGATCTTCGCTCAAATTGCCGCGATCAAGAGCGACGCCAGTGAAAAACTTGGGGGTGTCCCGCTTCTCATCGGGGAGTTCGGCATCCCGTTCGACCTCAATGACAAAAAGGCATTCACCAGCGGAGATTTCTCCATACAGGTCCAGGCGATGGACCGCAGCATGCGGCCGATGGAAAGCCACATGCTCAATTACACCCTGTGGAACTACACCTCTGACAACATCAACGCGCGTGGCGACCGCTGGAATGACGAGGACTTATCCATTTTCAGCCGCGACCAGCAGGCAGACCCCGCGGACCTCAACTCGGGCGGCCGCGCGCTGCCGGCGGTGATCCGCCCGTTCCCAACCGCCACAGGCGGGCAGCCGGTGTCACTTTCATTCGATATCCGCAGCCGCGTCTTTCGATATGTCTTCCGCAGCCTCCAGGCCACCAAGCAACCGACCGAGATCTTCGTCCCTACCTATCATTACCCGGAGGGGATCAACGTGATCCTCAGCGACGGCGCTTATCAGTACGACCCCCAGGCGCAGCTGCTCACCTATTCTCCCGGTGACCTCGATACTCATACGATCGAAATTCACCGCGCCTGATGTGATTTAAGATAAAATTGACCCAATCCCTTTAGGAGGTAACCCGTGGCACACTTACCGACCGATCACAGCGATGTTCCCATCCGCCTGTTCAAATCTGATTTTCTTGAATTTTTCTCTCACATCAGCCCGGTCGCCGTGGTCGCGCTCTGGCTTCCTGTCTGCCTTTTCTTTCTCATCTGGTCGATCGTTAAAGCCCCCGCCGGTGCGTTCCCGCTTTACATCCCCCTTGGCTTCCTCCTGGGGCTCTTCTTATGGACGCTCTCGGAATACCTGCTCCACCGTTTCCTCTTTCACATGCCGGTGAAAGGCGAAAAAGCGCAGCGTATCATTTTCCTGTTTCACGGTGTGCATCACGCCCAACCGCAGATGAAAACTCGCCTGGTAATGCCTCCAGCCGTCGCCATCCCCCTGGCCGCCATCTTTTACGGGCTTTTCTACCTCATCTTCGCCGTGATCCTCCAGTCGCCCCAATGGGTCCCACCCGTGTTCTCCGCCTTCATCCTCGGTTATCTCATCTACGATATCACCCATTACGCCACCCACCATTTCCCCATGCGCAGCGGCTACCTCAAATACATCAAGCGCTATCACATGCAGCATCATTACAAGACGCCCGATAAACGCTTCGGGGTCAGTTCTCCCCTGTGGGATATGGTCTTCAATACCAAACCGGAGTGATCGAACCCATGACCGGGTTCGTGGTAGCGGGCATCGTACTCCTCCTGGTCATTCTTTGCGTTGTTGTTTCGCTGCCATTGATCCACCCCCGCCGCGTTGCAGGTGCTCACACTCCGGCTGAAGAATCTCTACCTTATGAAGATATCGCCTTCACGACCAGCGACGGGATCCAATTGCACGGTTGGTGGATCCCCGCTGATAACGCTTCCCGCGCCGTCATCCTGCTGCATGGTTACGCCGGCTCCATGGACCCGGACCTGCGCTACGCCCCGCACCTCGTCAACGCCGGCTGCAATGTTTTGATGTTTGACTTCCGCGCCCACTGCCGCAGCGGCGGAATGATCACCACCCTGGGCGCGCTTGAGGTGAGAGACGTGCAGGCTGCCGTGGCCGAAGTGAAAAAACGGGGCAGTCAGCGGTTGGGCTTGCTCGGGTTTTCCATGGGAGGGCGCGCTGCCATTCTGGCTGCCCCGCGCGTACCCGGGATCGACGCAGTGATCTCGGATTGTGCCCCTCCCAGTCTGCATTACGCGGTGATGCAGAATCTCACGATGCGGAAGATCGCATCCCCTCTGGCGTGGCTTCTTGCCGGCATGATGCTCATCGGGGGTTCGCTTTTTTCCGGCAGGAATCTCTTTCGCCAGGACCTCCTCACCATGAGCGACCAGGTACCCGACCTGCCGATCCTGTTCATCCAGGGCGGTCAGGATCGCTACGTCAGGCGCGACCAGCTTGACAGGCTGGTTGAACGATGTGGCTCGCGTGCCAGGCTGTGGCTCGTCCAGGAAGCAAAACACCGGAACGTCGAAGATCTCCACCCGGACACATACCTCGAAACCATAACTCACTTCTTTATCGACGCTCTTTGAGAAATTTTCGGAGGATTACATGAAACGCATTAACGGCTGGTACCTCTTCGTCCTCAACGCCTACTGGATCGGCCTCTCCTTCATGTGGAACAGCCTGCACGTCACCATTCTTCCCGCTGTCCTTCTCAAATACATTCCCGAGACCCACAAGAACACCTGGCTGGGATTGCTCACCTTCTTCGGCCTGATCATCGCCATGCTCGTACAGCCTCTTTCCGGCGCGGTCAGCGACCATTGGCAGTCGCGCATCGGTCGCAGGCGTCCATTCATGTGGCTGGGTACAGCCGGCGACCTGGTCTTCCTCGCCATCATGGGGTTCATTGGCGGTCTGCCTGCCCTCTTCATCGGTTACATCGGTCTGCAGACCACCTCTAACATCGCCCACGGTCCCGCCCAGGGTCTGCTCCCCGATGAAGTCCCTGCCGAAAAGCTCGGCCTCGCCAGCGGCATCAAAACCGCTCTCGATATGGCGGGCATCGTCCTCTCTTCGCTACTGATGGGCTTCCTGATCTCAGCGGATGACCCGGATCCCAGCCTTTCGATCATTGTCATCATAGCCCTGCTGGCGATCTTCGCGCTCATCACCCTGGTGTTTTCAAAGGAAAAACCCTCCATCACGACCGGCAGGAATCGCATCGAATTTGGCAAACTGGTCAAGGATGTCTTTAATTTCAAGATCAAAGGCGACAAACATTACTGGCAATTGATCCTCAGCCGCTTCTTTTACCTGGTCGGTATCTACGGATTTCAATCCTTCGCCCAATATTTCATCCGCGATAAGTTCCCCGAGCAGGACCCCATCGTTTTCACCCAGTTTGTCATGGGGTCATTTGTCATCGTGCTTATCATTTTCAGTCTCCTCGCCGGCTCGCTCAGTGACCGCTTCGGCCGCAAGCGCTTGCAG
>CAYYBP010000040.1:0-16184 GCA_964470275.1 uncultured Anaerolinea sp.
GCGTAGCGACCCGCCACCGATTTTGAAGACCGGGGAACCCACCGGGACTCATCCATTCCCGAGGTTAAGAATACCCCAGCCGGAAATAATTGACAAGGTTGAGCGAGCCGTTGTGATCGATCAAAAGATCGCGGGGAAGGTGATTGTCATCCAGGGCACTATCTGCAGAACGACCACACCCGCCAGGATGCCCAGCAGGATGCCGGCTACGACGTCGGATAAATAGTGCACACCCATCCACACTCGTGCCA
This sequence comes from uncultured Anaerolinea sp., assembly GCA_964470275.1. Taxonomy (GTDB): domain Bacteria; phylum Chloroflexota; class Anaerolineae; order Anaerolineales; family Anaerolineaceae; genus UBA6107. Next base: position 252 of record CAYYBP010000040.1, read on the forward strand.
GGCTGACGAGGACTGCCCACAATGCACACGCCAGGCCCAGCCAGAGCGGGCCAAGCCCAAGCGCGATGACCGCCAGCAGAGCGGTACGGGCGGCGTGACCGGAGGGAAAGGAGTGCGGATCGGTGTTGCGGTAAATTGACCCCCATTTGCCTTCGGGCCGGCGGCGTTTGATGGAAAACTTGATGATCAGTACCAGGACCGCGAGACCTAATGCACCAGCCGCCATGACGGCTGCTAATCGATGCCAGTCGCCGTCAGTCAACAACCATATGACAAAGAGCGCGAGCAGGACAAACCATGAATCACCGGAATGGGCAAAAAACACCGCGAATGGTTTTAACCGCGAGCGGGTGTCCTTAATGCGTATCTTCGCCGTAAGATCGTTGTCGAACTTTAAGAGTCGTTCAAACCACATAGGATGGATTTTACCGCAGGAGGTCCTTTTCGACGATCTTGAGTTGGAAAGGTTTATCCACATCCATGCCGATCTCAGCGTAGGGCAAGACGAGAGCTTTCCCTTTCACTCCGAGCTTCCTGCACACCCGGTCCGCCGCCTGTTGCAAGGTCAATTGACCTGTGTACAGGCGGAAGAGCGTGCCGAAACCGATGATGGCGGCCTGTTTGATCGGGTTTTTGCGGGTTAGGATCAGGTCACCCCAGGTGCTTGCCGGGTTGAGGGCGGATTTCTTCTTAAAGCAATTCACGTCTCCGCCGCAGACCTGTACATCCTTCAGGTTGACATACGTGCGTTTCGATCCCGGGTAGCGTTCTTCCATCGTCTGTTTGGACACGACCGAGTAATATATGTCGATATCGGGGGAGTCATACCTGCGGATGCATTCCTCGATCATTTCTGAGGTCACGGCCGGTATATCAGCCGATAATGAAACCATGTGCGACTGATCCGGGTGCAATTCCTCGAGGAATTGGGCAGCCTGGTGAATATTGGCGAGCAGAGAGCCGGCGTCGGGCAAAAATGCGTGCGGCCGGGTGATCCGGAAGCTATTATCAGGCTGCAATCCGACCACGACGATAAAGTCGATCGATGCGGCGCCACACAGGGCATCCAGCACCCACTGTACCATGGGTTTACCTGCGATCGGGATCAGTGACTTTGGCACGCCATTGGCTTCGGCGAACAAAGGATCGCCGGGTGAGGCTTTTCCACCCGCAAGAACGATTGCGTCCATCATAGCTCCGTCACCTGGGGCATCAATGGTATTTTGTTGACTGCATCCTGTATGATCGAAAAATAATCACCGGGTTTGCCGTAGTCGACAGGTTCTTTTCTGCCGAGGGCGGAAACGATGGCGGCCTCGATCATGTTGGTGCCAAAGGAACGGCCATCGATCACCGGAGTGGTGGTGATGAGGTACTTGATGCCGGCGTTCTTGAAAAAGTCACGATCAGCTTTTGTGGTGGTGTTGGTTACGATCACCCTGCCGGGTAATTTCTCGGGCATATAGCGCCACAGGTAATGGCAGTCGCCTGAAAGGACCGTCGCCCAATCGAACCAATTGGCGTATTTTGGATCACGGTGTTCTTGTTTTTCGCCGGTGGGATACAACCATGAGAAGGGTAGCCGGCTCATGATCGGAAGGAGAGCTCGGGCGACGCGGTTGAGCGTTGCCTCGTGGCGCAGGGGGATGTCAAGCCCAACGGCAAACATGATGTCGCCAAAAACACATTGATACCCGTCGTCAAGGAAGGCGCGGGCTGTGCCCCAGCGGTCCATCGCGACCATGAGGAATACTTTTTTCTCCTTGACGTAGCCACCCAATTCTTCGTTGATCACCCGGGTGACCTGTTTCTCGAGCGTCATTTTCAACCCGGTTCCATCCACGATCGGGGTGTGCTGAACCCTGCTGGTAAGCCTACGTAGGGAGTGCATGGGGGTCCAACGATCCCCGTGCATGATGCCCAGGATCGCCCCGCCGACACCGAAACAATCGACCTTGCCATCCAATTCGGCATACAGATCCGCCGCTTTGTTCATATCCCCATCAGTTCCGACGCGTTCAATTTGCACCTTTTCACCGAGAATCTCGATTTCGGTACTTTTGTTGCGTTTTGATGAACCCAAACTGATACTGATTGCTCTTTTCATTCGAACTCCAATTGAACCTCAGGTGATATAAAAACAGAATTGTAAATTGACAGCAGTTAAGTTTACCGTATAATGAATCCTAGGGTTAAGATAACCTGCATTCATTCCATTATTAATAACCCAAAAAGCGAGAAAAAGACATGTCAAAGTCCATCACCCGTTTAAGTATCAGCATTCTACTGGCGTTCATGATCCTCCTTACCAGCTGTTCAACGGTGGCGCCCACGACCAGCGGAACCGCAAGTTTTCGTGGACAGGCTGAACGGGCGGCCAACTGCAACTATGGGGGAGAGATCAGGGCAGTTGAGGCTGTGGATGAGTACACGGTCAGGTTCAAATTGTGCTATCCGGATTCCACGTTTCCTGCCAAGATGGCTTCGCCAATTTTCGCGATCCAGGACAGCGATTATCTGACCAGGATGGGCGGGGATTCGATGAAAATCTCGCAGGCTCCCAATGGCACGGGACCATACGTGTTAAAGGAATGGCTGCCAGAGACTGACGCGGTCCTGATCCCTTCTGCCAATTACTGGGGGATGCCGCCGGCAAGCCCCAAGGTTGAATTCCGCTGGCAGCCAGACCAGTCCAGGCGGTTCAGCGATTACGATTTCACAGCGATCGAAGGCATGGATTTCCCATCCATCGTGATGACCAAGCCTTTCACGTATCTTGAATACACGTACGCCAATAAAGATTTGAAGGTTGTGGGGCATGACCCCCTGAACCTGTATTACATCGGGTTTAACAATTCGATCTATCCGTTTGACAACCTGAAGGTCCGCGAGGCGTTCGCGCTGGCGCTTAACCGCGAAAAATTGCTTGACCTCTCCTTCCCGGGTGGAACCGAACTGGCGCAGCAGATCATCCCTACCAGCGTGCAGCCCGGCAGATCCAGGGAATTGCGCTGGTACACCAGCGACCCTGACAAGGCGGTCTCACTGTTGATCGAGGCCGGTTTCAAATTCGAACAACCGATTACGATCGCTTTCCCCAATTCTCCCATGCAATCACTTTACTCACCTGCCGCGCTGGCAGCCGAGATCCGGACTCAAATGGCAGATATAGGCGTTGAGGTCACCATGAAAGGACTTGATGCCGCAGAATTTGAGCAGAGCATCAGTGAAGGCAAGGAAATGTTCTTCATTAACTGGTTCATGGTGGATTACCTGGACGGCAGCGCGTTTTTTGAAAAACCTTTCGTTTCACAGGCTGCCTATTTCGGCGCGCCCTACACGGATATTCAACAAATGGTCAAAGATGTGCGAGGTACACGCGACCAGAATGCAAAGCAGGCGATCTTTGACCGGCTCAACAAGACAATTCTCGACCAGGTGCCGCTCATCCCGCTGGGACACTCGCCCAACCTGACCGTCTTCAGGTCGACGCTGCAGAATATCTCTTCCAACGCGTTTTACGAGAATCTTGAAGATATTGTGAGCGATAAAAATATCATCCGAGTTGTTGGCGCCACGGTACCATTAAGCCTGTGGCCGTCGGACGAGGATGATTTCGCCACCTTCAGGATTACCCGGCTGATGTACGACACACTTCTGGCGCCCGGTTTCGGCGGCCAGGATTTTGAGCCGCTGCTGGCGGAACGGTGGAGCGCCAATGACGATCTTACCGAATGGACATTTGAGCTGCGCTACAATGTCAAGTTCGCTGACGGCAGCCAGTTCGATGCCAATGACGTAGTGGCTTCATTCGCGGCGATCTGGGATGCCTCCAACCCCAACCACAAGGGGCGCACCGGAGACTTCGCGTACTTTAGACGCCTATTTGGTAACCTGGTCAACAGCGAATAACCTCCCCGCCGGTAATTCTATAGCAGCAACGGGTGGTTTGGCATATCAACTACCTGTTATCGTTCCGAATCAGGTGCTGTGGGGGTAAAATATGACGGCTTGTCACACGATTTCGGGATGACATACATTATTAATTTCCGGTATAAAATGCTATTAATTAACCTGGGTTAATTGAATCTGGCAGCGTTACAGGAGGATTGCATGTGGTATGTTCTGATCGGAGTGGGTATTCTGGCGTTTGGATTACTCGCTATTCTCTCCCGCCGGCTGCTGATTTCGGCGATCTGGCTGGCACTGACGAGCGCGCTGGTCGCGGTCCTCATTTATTTGCTGGGCGCTCCGCATATTGCGGTTATCGAATTGAGCGTCGGCGCGGGGTTGGTGACCGTGCTATTTGTATTTGCCATCAATATTGCCGGTGAAGATACACAGCGGCTCAACCCGGTAATTCCCAAACCCGTGTCGATCGGAGCGGTCATCCTGGCGATCGGGCTGGGATTGCTGCTGGTGATCCGCTCCGGCGGGCAATTCCAGGCTCTCGCCATCCCGGCTGAACAGAGCGCCATTTTATGGCAGTCGCGTTACATTGACCTGTTGATCCAGGTTGCCCTGATCTTTTCCGGTGTACTGGGGGTGATCGGCTTGCTGGCAGAAAACCTGAAACCTCACCAGAAAGAGGAGGGAGAATGAATCTTTCAGTGCCTTTGATCGTTGTTATCATCATATTCTGCCTGGCGGGTTGCGGATTGTATTGCTTGCTGGCCACGCGCAATTTGATCAAAGTGATTGTGGCGCTGCAGTTGATCATCAAGGGAGCGGTGGTGGCGTTCATCCTGGCGGGGAATGTGACCGGGCAGATGAACACCGCGCAATCCCTGGCATTAACCGTCATTGTGGCGGATACTATCGTGGCCGTTGTTGGACTGGCACTCGCGGTGCAGATCCGTCTGAAGACCGGCACGCTGGATATCAAAGAACTTTCGACCCTCAAGAGGTAGCCGATGATCAATATCATTATTGCACTCACGATCGGTATCCCCTGGGTTGGCGCGCTGTGCGTGTGGCTTATCGGGGATAAGAATGAGCGGCTCCAGCACTGGCTGGCGGTCATTTTCTCCGGCGCAGCCGCGATCGCCTCCCTGTTCATGCTGCCGCATGCCTCGGGTAGAACCGCCGCCGTATTACCTGTCGGCGGGGTGTTCGGAGATTTCACATTTGTCGCCGACGGGTTGGGGATTTCCCTCAGCATCATCGCGACCGTGATCGGCTGCCTGGCGGTGGTGTTTTCCACCAGTTACATGAAAGGCGAGCATTCATTAGGCAGGTATTATTCGTACGTGCTGTTCTTTATCGGTGGAATGGCCGGGCTGGTGCTCAGCAGCAACCTCCTGTTGACCTTTCTTTTCTGGGAAATCACAGCCTTGTGTTCTTACGCTCTGATCGCGTTCCACAATGACGACCCAAAGGCGATCAAGGGCGGCGTGAAAGCCCTGATCATCACCTCCATCGGAGGTGTGGGATTGTTGCTTGGGTCTTTGATCCTTCACGCGTACACCGGCAATTACGACATCAACAGTTTCCTGGCAGACCCCTCCGTGGTCCCGGCGAATATGCTGGCAGTCCTGGCGTTCGGCTTTTTGATCGCCGCGGCAGCGAAATCGGCGCAATTCCCGTTTCAAACCTGGCTACCGGACGCGATGGAAGCGCCGTCGCCCATCAGCGCCCTGATCCACGCGGCAACGATGGTGAACGCCGGTGTTTACCTGCTGGCACGCTTCTACCCGGCTTTTGCGGGCGTGCTTTTTTGGCGCGAAGCGGTGATGATTGTGGGCACGCTCTCGGCCTTGCTGGCAGCCATCATGGCGCTTACCGCCACCGACCTGAAACGGGTGCTGGCGTATTCCACCGTCAGCCAGCTGGGATACATGGTCTACGCGATCGGAGCCGGCGGGGTCCTCGCCAGCCAGTTCCATCTCTTCAGTCATTCCATTTTTAAAGCGCTGCTCTTCCTGGCGGCCGGCGCGGTCATCCATTCCATTGGAACACGGGACATGAACGCGATGGGCGGGGTTGGCAGAAAAATGCCATTTGTGAAGTGGGTTTTTATCATCGGCGGACTGGCGCTGGCGGGAATCCCGATCTTTAACGGATTCTGGAGCAAGGAGATGATCCTGGAATCCGGCCTGGTTGGCGGCCGCCTGTGGCTGTACGTGGTGATGGTGCTGGTCGCGGGCTTGACCGCGCTGTACACCGCCCGGTGCGTCTGGCTGGTGTTCTTCGGGGAGCCGCGTTCAGTCTACCACGCGCATCCGGTGGAATTAGCGATGAAGGTGCCCTTGGGACTGCTGGCGATCGGCGCGGCCGCGAGCTGGCTGTTGATCGGCGGCTTCTCGCGCCTGTTTGGCGAGAATTCGTTGCCATACCATGGTATTCACGCGATCAATTTACAGGAGATGCTCAAGGAGGTGCTTACCGTGCCAACCTACGTGGCGCTGGGAGTGATCGCCGTGGGCATCCTGTTGTGGCTGCTGCGCAGTCGCCTTGGAGGGCTGGTGAATGGATTGAAAAGCCTCTCCTGGGCGTCTGAACGAAGCTTCGGATTCGAGGCCATCAATTCAGCGGTTGTGGGGGTTACCAACAGCATCGCGGAAAAAATGCGCTCCACTCAGACCGGCATCCTGAACTGGAACCTCCTCGGGATCCTCGCTGCCGTGGTGATCATTTTCGCCATCGTAGTGGTGGGAGGCTGACATGGATACGAAGGTCCTGTTCCAGGGTTTGTTGGCCTTACCGTTCATCGGAGCGGTCGTGGTTTACCTGTTCGGGCGCATCTCGATCCGCCGTGAGAAAGAGTGGGGGCTCAGCCTGGCGCGCGCGCTCACCGTCCTGTTCCTGCTGATCGAGGGCTGCGTGGTCTACTTCCTCGTACGAGACGCGCTGGCCGGCAACAACATCAGCGTGGATATCGGGGAAGTTACACTGATGCTTGATGGGATCGGGCTGCTGCTGGCTGTGGTGGTCCTCTTCCTGGGTTTGATGGTCACGCTGTTCTCATTCGAATACATGGCCGGCGACAAGGGCGAGGAAAAATTCTACGCCTTGCTGCTGTGCACGATCGGTTCAATCATTGGATTGGGTCTTTCCTTTGACCTCTTTACTCTGTGGATATGGTTCGAGGCGATGGCGATCAGCACATTCCTGCTGGTGGCGTTCTATAACGAAGAACCGCCGTCCCTGGAATCGGGCATCAAGTACCTGGTGCAATCCGCGGTCGGTTCGGCATTGGTGCTGTTTGGGATCGCGATCATATTTGCCCACACCGGCTCGACACACTTTGTCTATATCTGGCAGTTGAGTTCGGATTCCGCGCCAATGACGATCGTCGGCGGCGTGCTGCTGATCGTCGGTTTTGGCGTCAAGGCGGCGTTGGTCCCCATGCACACCTGGCTGCCAGACGCGCACTCCCAGGCGCCCTCCGGGATCAGCGCAATGCTTTCCGGTGTGGTGATCGAGGCTGGGATGGTCGCCATGCTGCGCGCGCTATCCTTCATGGGCAAGATTGAATTGAATTGGGGGGCGGTACTGCTGGGATTTGGCATCCTGAACATCCTGGTGGGCAACCTGATGGCGCTGCGGCAAAAAGAGGTCAAACGCCTGCTGGCTTACTCCAGCCTGGCGCATGTGGGGTATATGCTTGTCGGCTTTGGTTTCGGCCTGGTGTTCGGGCAGGGAGACGGGGCTGCCGGTGGTTTCTTCCACCTCATCACCCACTCTCTCATGAAGGGTCTGGCGTTCCTCGCCGCGGGTGCTCTGCTCTACGCGCTGCACCTGTCTCACAAGGAGCATTCGCCGCTGACCCTGGCCGATCTAGACGGCGCGTCCCGCAAATACCCGGTGGTTGCCTTCGCTTTGAGCGTGGCGGTGCTGGCGCTGGGCGGGTTGCCGCCAATGGCTGGCTTTATGTCCAAGTGGCAGATTCTATCAGCCGGCGTCAGTTCAACAAAACCCTGGGCGTTGGTCGTGGTGGTGTTTGTCGCGTTGAACAGCGTGCTTTCCCTGGCGTATTACGCGCCGCTGGTCAACCGGTTGTACAAGCGGGAGCCATCCACGGCTGTCACGAATGGAAACCCGATACCGGCTGCCATGGTGGTTCCCCTGGTGATACTGGTGCTCGCACTGGTTTTGTTCGGTGTTTGGCCCAACCTGATGAGTTTCTTCACCGATAAAGCCATGGTGAGCCTGTTGTACACATTCTTCTATTAGGAGCTTTGAAGCCAATGGAAATTCTCACTTCACCTCCAATATCGTTTCTGATCTATCTGCCGCTCGTGCTCGCGCTGTATTTTCTCGGCAAGGCGTTGATCGGAAAGGAGCACCCGACGCCGGAAAAAAGCAGCCTGTACAGCAGCGGCGAGGAAGCACCCACATCCTTTGCCTCGCCAGGTTACCGCCCGTTCTTCCTTGTGGCGTTCTTCTTTGCCATCCTGCACCTGGGAATGCTGGTGATAGGCAGCGGAAGCATTTCGCTCAGTTCGTTGCCGTACATTCTTGGGCTTATCCTTGCCCTGGTCGCCTTGATCCTTGGCTAACCTTCTACCGGAGAGAACATGGAAAATCCTATTCAAACAGTGATGGAAAAGGTCAAAACCTGGGCAAGGGTCAATTCACCCTGGGCTATCCATTTCAACAGCGGATCCTGCAATGGCTGCGATATCGAGATTCTGGCGACCCTGACACCACGTTTTGACGTGGAAAGGTTCGGCATCAAACTACAGGGCAGCCCGCGGCACGCCGACGTATTGATCTGCACGGGACCGGTTACCCTGCAGGCGCGCGACAGATTGGTGCGCATCTACGAGCAGATGCCGGAACCCAAGTTTGTGATCGCGGTCGGGTCTTGCGGCATCTCGGGGGGTGTGTTCGAGGGCTGCTACAACGTGGTCGGCGATATCAGCGAAGTCATCCCGGTCAATGTGTATGTGCCGGGCTGCCCTCCGCGCCCTGAAGCGATCATTCACGGTGTGGTCGAGTTGCTGAAAAGCCTGCAGAATTAGGCGGATGGAGTTGAGCATGGATACCCAGGAATTGCTGCAGAAAGCTGAAGAATTGTTGAGAGAATTCACCGAGACAACCAACCAGCCGGAAGAAAACCGCCTGGATGTTTACATGGCGGTGGAAAACATCAAACCAGCTGTGAAAGCGCTGCTCATCGACGGCAAGTGGGGGTATCTTTCCGCGATCACCGCGATGGATTGCCCGGATTATGAGATCGATGAAACGACAAAGGAAAAGGTCGCGGTCGCCGGAAAAGGTCACCTGGAGGCACTGTATCACTTCTGTGAAGGGGCAGCCGTCGTAAGTTTGCGCTTCAAACTGCCTTATGACAACCCGCACCTTGAAACGATCTGCGACATCATTCCATCCGCTTCGTTTTTCGAACGCGAAGCAATGGAACTGGTGGGGATCATATTCGACAATACCCCCATCACAGCGCGTTTGATCCTGCCAGACAGCTGGCCTGAAGGGGTTTATCCACTTCGAAAGACATTTAAAGGTTTGGATAAAGAGACCAAAGGGGAATGAGGAGGCTTGAAATGGATAATAAGAAGATTGAAACATTCGTCGTTCCGATTGGCCCGCAGCACCCGGCACTGAAAGAACCCGGTCATTTTGAATTCACGGTGGACGGCGAGATCGTTACCGACGCCACGGCGCGTCTGGGATTTGTTCACCGCGGGATGGAAAAAGGGGTGGAGGACCGCACGTGGGTACAGGGGCTGTACCTGATGGAAAGGGTGTGCGGCATCTGCTCGCACGTTCACGCCATGGCTTTCGCGCTTGGTGCAGAAAAACTGGCCAATGTGCAGGCTCCTCCGCGCGCCCAGGCGATACGGGAACTGGTTGGGGAACTCGAACGCATTCACAGCCACATGCTCTGGTTGGGCGTCGCGGCGCATGAGGGCGGTTTTGACACGCTCTTCATGTTATCCTGGCGCGACCGTGAAACCGTGATGGACCTGCTTGAGCTGGTGAGTGGCAACCGCGTGAACTACTCCGCCAACGTGCTGGGCGGAGTGAAAATCGACATCAGCGCGGCTCAAAAAGATGAGATCCTGAAGGGCATGGATTTCCTGGAGGAACGCAGCCGGCATTACATGAAAGTGGTCACGGAAGATGAGACCTTCCTGGGGCGAACACGCAAGATCGGTGTGATGGCGTATGAAGACGCGCGCGTTTTGGGCGCTATAGGACCGACCGCCCGGGCTTCTGGGGTTGCGCGCGATGTGCGGGTGGAATCGCCATACGCCGGTTATGTGGATTTCCCGGTCAACATTCAGCTCAGCGACGCCGGTGACCTGGAAGCGCGCTTCGTGGTAAGAATCAACGAGTTGTTCGAGAGTTACCGGGTGATCCGCGAAATTCTTGAAAAACTGCCCCCGGGCGACCTGGCGGCGCGCATGCCGAGGCGCATCCCTGAAGGGGAGACCATCAGCCGGGTGGAAGCTCCGCGCGGTGAACTATTGTATTTCATGAAGAGCAACGGAACAGATAAACCGGAACGGATCAAGGTGCGCACCCCCAGCCTGTGCAATTGGGCTTCGGTGCTTCAGACCGCGATCGGCCATAAACTGGCGGACATGCCGATGATCCTGGCGGGGATCGACCCGTGCTTCTCATGCAATGACCGCATGGTCACGATCAAGACCCCAGCCAACCCCGACGTCTGGGATTGGGAAACCTTACGCCAATTCGGAATCGAGTATTACAAATGAACGTGACATTTCCTCCTCTCCTCGCGCTCTTGCTCTTCCCCGGCGGGCTGTTTCTGCTTGTCAGCGGTATGGTGTTCGAGTATATCGACAGGAAATTGATCGCCCGGTTTCAGAACCGTGTTGGTCCGCGCTGGTTTCAGCCGCTGGCAGATTTTGTCAAGCTGCTGGCCAAGGAAGAGGTGATTCCCACGGGAACCAACCGGATCCTTTTCGTCGCCCTGCCGATCGTGGCGCTCACCGCGGCGCTCACAGCGGCGCTGAGCGTCCCGCTTTTCGGGTTCAAACCGGTGTTCAGCTACCCGGCTGACCTGATCGCCACGCTCTACCTGTTGAGCACGATGACCCTGTGCATCGGCCTGGCGGGAGCCAACACCGAAGACCGCTTTTCGATCGTTGGCGCGACACGGGCTTTGACACAGCTGTTTTCGTACGAAGCGCCGTTTCTGCTCGCGCTCCTGGGTCCAGCCATCGTGCTTGGAACCTGGAATATCGGCGAGATCAACCAGTCTGCCACAAACACGCTGTGGTTCATTGTTTCACAGCCGATCGGTTTCCTGGTGGCGCTGATCGGTTTGATGGGCAAACTCGAACTGCCGCCTTTTGACGCGCCGGAAGCCGAAACGGAAATTGTCGCCGGCGCGCTGACCGAGTATTCCGGCCGGGGATACGCCCTCTTCCGCATTGGCCGGGACGTTGAGCTGGTGATCGGACTGACCCTGATCTCTGCCTTCTTCCTCGGCGGGTTCACAACACCGCTCGATTTCTTATGGAAAACCCTGCTTCTCCTGCTGGTTACCGCCGCGCTGCAATCACTTTTCGCGCGGCTGCGCATTGATCAGACAGTGGGCTTATGGTGGAAAATTGGCGCCATCCTGGTGCTGGTGCAATTATTATTGATCATCCTGGGAACGCAATTATCGCCGCTCGTTTCAAGGATATTTGGAGGATAAGATGACAATCGGATCGATGCTGGGAGATATCGTTAAATCATTTTTCAAGAAACCGGCCACCGTGAAATATCCGTTTGTCAAACAGGAAACGCCCGAAAATTTTCGCGGCAAATTGATTTATGACCCGGAGAAATGTTCAGGCTGCCAGTTATGCATCAAGGATTGTCCAACCGGCGCGATCGAATTACTCGTGCTGGACAAGGTCAATAAGCGGTTCGTCATGCGGTACAACCTGGATAAATGCACCTACTGTGCCCAGTGCGTGGTGAATTGCCGCTTCAACTGCCTTAAAATGTCTGAAGAGCAATGGGAGCTGGCTTCCACAACCAAGGAACCCTTTGAGGTGTATTATGGGCGGGAAGAAGATGTTAAACTCCTGCTGGAGCAGGCAGCTCTCGGAGAGCCTGAAGAACCCTGCAAGGAACCCAGTTAGACGGCTCGCCATCGTAGGGGTGGGCGCGGAATTAAATGGCGACGACGCGGCGGGTATTTTGGCCGTGCGAAAGTTGAAAAATATTCTGGCCGCGAGAGAGGATGTCCTGGTTTTGGATTCCGGGACCACGCCTGAGACCGCGGCCGGACCTTTGCGCAAGTTTCAACCGGATTTTGTGCTTTTCATCGACGCTGCCGGGCTTGGACTGGAACCAGGCGCGGTCGCATGGCTAGATCCGGCCGCGATCGCCGGGGCTTCCTTTTCCACCCATTCCTTCCCTATTTCAGTATTCCTGGGCTACCTTCAAAAGGAGCTGGGCTGCGAGGTCGCGGTGTTGGGCATCCAACCCCAGCAAGTCGAATTTGGCAGCGGCCTTTCGCAGCCAGTCCGCAAAGCGGTGAACCAGGTGGCGAGGCAAATCACGTCACTCCTCGTGGAAATTCCAAATCTGAAACCATAAACCAGCCCGGAATCAGTTTTCCTGCCGGTTACCAGTCATTTTGGAGTATGATTGACGGTCATGATCAAAAATAATATCCTCGCGGTGATCCCGGCGTACAACGAATCCGACCGGATCTCGGCTGTTGTCACCTCGGCTGGCCGGTTCGTTCCCGTCCTGGTGGTCGATGACGGCTCGACTGATCGCACTGCTGAGGTGCTGGCTCAACTCGGAACGGAAAGCATCCGGTTGTGGCCGAACCAGGGCAAAGGCGCGGCGCTGATCGCGGGGCTGCGTTATGCGGTTGACCATGGCTACGACGCGGTTTTCACGCTGGACGCTGATGGTCAGCACGACCCGCAGGAAATCCCGCTATTCATCAAGGAATTCGAACAAGGCAGCGACCTGGTGATCGGGAGGCGCACCTTCAGCAAGATGCCGTTTCCGCGCAATATCTCGAACGCTTTCGGTACATGGCTCTTCTCAAACGCGCTCGGTCAATCCTGCCCGGATAACCAATCGGGTTACCGGCTGCATTCAAAACGCATGGCAGAAGCGGGATTGCAGAGCGATGAAAGCAACTTTGAGTTCGAAGTGGAAATCATCGTGCGGTGTGTCGTCAATGGCTTTCGTTTGAGCTGGGTGCCGATCAAAACCATTTACGCCGGGGAGCACAGTCACATCAAACCGCTGCGACATATCCGGAATTTCTTCCGCATTGTCAGGAAAACCCGGCAAATGATCCGGGAATCCAAAGGACCCCGCTAAGCCGCGAGATCGTCCCGGATGATTTTTAGCGTTGTTATGATATATTATTCATAGTATTTTGCAAGGCATTTTTAGATTGCCAGGCTGCAGGAACTTTTTTCAAGCAACATCCCCCGGAGGTCTACATGGTCACCCAGAAGAGTGTAATTGATGAATTTATGGCTTTACAAAGCCTGGCGGTCGTGGGGGTTTCAAGAAACAAGGACAAGTTCGGGAACATGGTCTACCGCGAGTTGAAAACCAATGGCTACAAGGTTTTCGCGGTCAACCCGCAGGCGGACATGATTGACGGTGACCGGTGCTACGCCGGCCTGGGCGCACTGCCCGAAGTGCCCGAGGGCGTCATCCTGGTTATCCCATCGGCACAGGGGGTGAGCGTGGTGGAGGAGATGGCGCGGCTGGGTATCAAGCACCTGTGGATCCAGCAGGGCGCTGAATCACCGGAGCTGGAAAAGCGCAGCCAGGAGCTGGGATTGTCTTTTGTGCGGGGTGAATGTATCTTCATGTTCATAGAACCGGTGAAATCCATACACAGCGTTCATCGCTTCATAAAGCGCTTGTTTGGCAAATATCCAAAATAAAAACATGGCCGGTTTAACCGGCCATGTCCATTATCCCAACTGCGCGATCAATTTTTCGCGCGAATCCAGGAATTCCTTCAGCCTGGCGCGCTCCTTCTCAACAACGGGCGGTGGCGCTTTCGCGGCAAAGTCGCTGGATAGCAGGGCTTCCAGTCGCGTGATCTGCGACTCGATGGAGACCAGGTCTTTTTTCAACCTCTCGACATCCTGTACTTCATCCACCTTTTCCGCCAGGTCAAGATAGACCTCCACGCCGGATACCACTACCGATACATACCCGCTGACATCCTCCCTGATCTTGCGGGTGAGTTTTGAATTTTCCTCATCCAGTGAGGCCAGCGCGGCAATTGTCGCGCACTGGTTGCGCAGGATCTCAAGTTTATCGCCAGCTGAGACGATCGCAGGCAGCCGCCGGTTAGGTTGGATCTTCTTTTCCGCGCGGATATTACGGATCACGCGCACAATTTCCTGGACAACGCCGAAGTTGCCTGTAGCGGTTTCCTCCCAGCCCTCGAATGTACCAGCCTCCGGCCAGGCGGCGATGATCAGCGCTTCTTCCCACGGACGCCTGGACGAGAAAGGTTTGTAGCCTTTCTCGAGAGCGACCTCTCTCAAATGTCCCCAGAGTTCTTCGGTGACATACGGTGTAAAGGGATGCAGCAGCCTCAGGCAGGCGTCGAGCACCCTCACCAGGGTGGTGGCGGTGTAGTAGGCGCGGTCGGCACCCTGGGCCATCTGGGTCTTGGCAATTTCGATGTACCAGTCGGCGAAATCACTCCAGAAAAATTCGTAGATCTGGCGCCCGGCTTCACCATACTGGTAGGAGTTGAACAGGCGCTCAGTCTCGCGAACCAGGTTTTTCAATCTCGCCCAGATCCATGAATCCGCCAGGGTCCATTCCGGTTCGTTCCCTGCTTCAGCCGGAGCGCTGGCTACCGTATTGAGCACGAACCTCCCGGCGTTCCAGACCTTGTTGGCAAAGTTGCGGTTGGCTTCCACCTTCTTGATGTCGAGGTTGGTGTCATGGCCGGGAGTGGATCCGACGAGCAAGGTGAAGCGCAGGGCATCCGTGCCGTAATTGTCCATGACTTCGAGGGGATCGACCACGTTGCCCTTGGTCTTGCTCATCTTCTGGCCGTCTTTATCCAGGATTAAGCCGTGAAGGTAAACAGTATGGAATGGCACCTCGCCGGTAAATTCCAGGCCGAACATCATCATGCGGGCTACCCAGAAGAACAAGATATCCGCGCCTGTTTCCATGACCGAGGTGGGGTAGAAGTAATGATAATCCGGGGTTTGCTCCGGCCAGTCGAGCGTTGAGAAAGGCCACAATCCCGAGGAAAACCAGGTATCGAGGACATCTTCTTCCTGGTGGATGCGGAGGCTGCCGCATTTGGCGCACTGGGTGGGATCCTCACGGGCGACCGTGATCTCGCCGCACTCATCGCAGTACCACACGGGGATGCGGTGCCCCCACCAGAGCTGCCGGCTGATGCACCAGTCGCGGATGTTCTCCAGCCAGTTGAAATACACCTTGGTGAAGCGCTCCGGGACGATCTTCGTCCGGCCGTCGCGCACGGCGTCCAGCGCCTTTTCCGCCAGGGGTTTGATGTTGATGAACCACTGGGTGGAGATCATCGGTTCAACGATCTCGCCGCCACGTTGGGAACGCGGGACATTGAGCGAGTACGGCTGTTCCTTGATCACCAGCCCGGCGGTGCGCATGTCTTCCCACAGGCGCTTGCGGCATTCAAAGCGATCCAGACCGGCGTAGCTGCCGGCGTTGTCGTTCATGCGCGCGGATTCGTCGAGGATGCTGATCATCTCGAGCCCGTGATTCTGCCCGATGGTGTAGTCATTGGGGTCGTGAGCGGGAGTGACCTTTAGCGCGCCGGTGCCGAACTCCATGGTAACGTATTCGTCGGAGATTACAGGGATTTCACGCCCCAACATCGGCACGCGCAATTTCTTTCCGATGTATTTCTTGTAGCGTTCATCATCCGGGTGGACGGCGACCGCAGTATCCCCGAGGATGGTCTCCGGGCGGGTGGTGGCGACTGGGATAAAATCGCCGCTG
>CAYYBP010000041.1:0-15806 GCA_964470275.1 uncultured Anaerolinea sp.
TGTCCATGTCTTTGAAAATCCGCTGACTTTCGATTCCGTGGAACCCTACATCGCATACACCCGCGCATCATTATCCGAAGACCGCCGGCTTTGGAGCAGCTTTTTCTCCGGCAAGGATGATTTTGAAAAGATCATGCAGCAAATTACTCTTGTTGCTCAAAAACGCCTCGACCGTGATGGGAAGCTCGTCATGACAAAAGTGGTCGGTGGAATCCTCGCCACGAAATAGGTGAATATGAATCACGACATGACCTTTTTCGGTAAGAAAATTCTCTTTTTTGGCGCTCACCCAGACGATATTGAGATCGGTTGCGGCGCGCTGATTTCGCACATAGCCGGTCAAACAGAAGTGCTGTGTGTGACGCTGTCTGACAATCAGAAGAACCCACTCCTGAAAAATGTAGTGGCTGAACATTACAACAGCATGGCTGTCCTTGGTATCCAAAAAGAACAGTCCATCCTCAGCACTTTCGAGACGCGTCGTTTTCAGCAGTTCCGCCAGGAAATCCTGGAGTACATGATCAGCTTCAAACAATCCTTTAACCCAGACATCGTCTTTTTGCACACCAAATCCGACCTGCACCAGGATCATTCAACTGTGACCGAAGAAGGGTTGCGGGCCTTTCGCGGAACAACCGTGCTTGGTTATGACGTGATCCGCAGCAGTTATGGTTTTTTTCCCCATTTTTTAATTGAAGTGAACGAAATGGACGTTCAAAAGAAGGTCAATTCACTCGCGGAATATAAGACTTACGCGGGGAAATATTACTTTGACCCTGAATTGACCAGGTCGATCCTGATAAAAAATGGGGCGCTCGCCGAGCGAAAATACGCGGAAGGGTTTGACATCCTGCGTATTATCGGCGCTTTTGGTTGCGTTTCGTAGAAAAAAGACCTCGCTTTACGAGGTCTTTTCTTGCTTTTGTATACCAACTTCAATATAGCCGTCTTTAAGTCTCACTGGATAAACAGGTATATCCACCACCGCTGGGAGTGACAGGGCTTTGCCAGTCCGGAAGTTGAACCTTGCCCCATGTCTCGGGCAGATGATTTCGTCGTCCACCATCTCTCCTTCACCGATCGATCCGCCGTCATGCGTGCATACATCCCCAGTCGCGAGAAATTCGCTGCCGATCGAGAAGATAACGATGGGATTCCCATCGATCTCAACAAACAACCTTTCACCCTGCGGGAAATCCGCCTGTGGTGCAATCCGGTAAAAAACAAAATCGTTCGTCGGATTTTCCATTTTTTACTCCACTTCCTCTTCGCCCGCATCCGCTCCTGAAACCCCGTAAACCCCGGCTTTCAGCACCTTCAACGGCAGCAGGGCGCATTTCAACCGGACTGGTCCCAGTTCGATCCCAAGCAGATCAAGAATATCCTGTTTTGATAATTTCTTTACTTCTTCCAACGATTTTCCAATGACCGATTCCAGCAGCAGATCAGCGGATGCCTGTGAAATTGAACAGCCATGCCCGCTGAAAGCCGCTTCTTTCACCACGTTCTGATCATCCACCCTCAGGTCAATGCGTATTTGGTCGCCGCATAGCGGGTTCTCGTCTTCGTACGTGTAATCATGCGGATCCAGCTTCCCTTTATACACCGGATTCTTGTAACGCTCAATTATGACTTCCCGATACAGGTCATCCATATTTCATCCAAATATTTTTTGCACCTTTTGCAGTCCGAAAATGAATTTATCAATGTCATTCTCATCATTGTATAGGTAAAAACTCGCCCGGGTTGATGCAGGAATGCCAAATTTATCATGCAGCGGCATCGCGCAGTGGTGTCCGGCGCGTACGGCGATACCCTCTGAATCCAGTACTTGTGCCACGTCGTGCGGGTGGATACCCTCCATGGTGAAGGAAACCACACCGCATTTGTCTTGCGCGGCTGGTCCAAGCAAATTGACTCCTTTGAACCCGGTCAACTTCTCCATCGCAAAAGCGGTTAATTGACGTTCATGTTCGGCAATGCGCTCCATCCCGATCGAATTGAGGTAATTGATCGCAGCGCCAAACCCGATCGCTTCAGCAATGGCAGGCGTCCCGGCCTCAAATTTATGGGGAAGATCATTGGCCGTGAAAGACCTCAGGAAGACCTTCTTGATCATATCCCCTCCGCCCATATATGGCGGCATCTTTTCCAGCAGCTCTTCTCTTCCCCAAAGCGCGCCTATTCCTGTCGGACCCAGCATTTTGTGAGCCGAGAAGACCAAAAAATCAGGGTCGAGTTCGCCGATATTCACCCCCAGGTGCGGGGCAGATTGCGCAGCGTCGACGAGTGTTAACGCGCCGGCTTCCCTGGCCATTCGAATGATCAGCACAGCCGGGTTGATGGTACCGAGCACGTTCGACACGTGCGTGAAACTGACCAGCTTCGGTTCCAGTTTTAGCAGGTCTTCAAATAATTTAATATCCAGCAATCCACCGGTTGTCACCGGGATGAATTCAAGATTGAGCTTGATTTCTTTTGCGAGCATCTGCCATGGGACCAGGTTCGAATGATGCTCCATTTCGGTGAGGATAACCGTATCCCCGCTCCGCAGGTTGGCGCGACCCCAGGTCGCGGCTACCAGGTTGATGCTTTCTGTGGTGTTCCTCGTAAAGACCAGTTCAGTGGTCTTTTTGCCTCCGATAAAACTGACGATTCTAGAGCGCGCATCCTCATAAAGCGCGGTGGCTTCCTCGGCGAGCGTGTGCACACCACGGTGGATGTTAGCATTGTGCTTCCGGTAATACTCCTCCATCGCCTTTAATACAGACTCTGGTTTTTGCGAAGTGGCTGCTGAATCCAGGTAAACGAGGGGTATCCCCGGGTGAACCTCACGGGTTAGAACGGGAAAATCCTTACGGATATTATCCATCACGAATTTTTTCCAATAATGTTGGATCTATCTTGATTTCTTGAGCGGCACCCTGATATGCTGCGAGTTTTGCGGGTACCATAAAATATGGTCCGGTACCATCCATCCGTCGGTCAGGAAAACATTTGAACGGAACTGGACAGCGACCATTTTTGGATCAACCTGCACCACGATCCCTTTTAGCCATCCGCGAATGCGCTCACCGCTTTTTTCGTGATCGCACATCACTTCAACCGTATCCCCAACCTGGTATTCATATTCCGAGTCCGGCGGTCGCATGAACGGTACTGAACGCATAGGCGTTGCTCCCTTGTCTTTTTTTACCGAATTTATCATATCATTCTATCATATCGGATTAATATTGTTTTTACCCGATATGCTCCATTTTTTCTTTGATTGCTTTTTGAAAACGGTTCCTGACTCCCTCAAAAGGAATTCTCTGCATGATCGGGTCAAAGAATCCTTCAACGATCAACCTTTCGGCAATTTCGCGTGTCATTCCCCGGCTTTCCAGGTAAAAAACCTGTTCCTCATCGATCTTACCTACGGTCGCACCGTGTGTACACCGTACATCATCTGTGAGAATCTCCAGCCCGGGTATCGAATCCGCCCTGGCTTGCCTGCTCAAGACAAGATTACGGTTTGCCTGGTACCCGTCTGTGCCGTGCGCTTCAGGAGCAACATAGATCATTCCCTGCCAGACGGATCGGCTGTGATCCAGGAGTGCTCCTTTGAATAGTAGATCACTGGTCGTGGCAGGAGCCAGATGGTTCTGCTGTGTGTCATGATCAAGATGCTGGCTGTTATCGGTAAAGTAAAATCCGGACATTTTCCCCGTGCTCCCCTTGCCAACCAGGTTTAACGTGGAGTAATTCTTCGTCAGCCGGCTCCCCAATGCTCCAAATATCCAATCTACGCTACCATCTTGATCAATGACCACATTTTCCCGGGTCATGTTGATGATATTCTCACCCCACGACTGCAGTTCGACAAAGTCGAGGTGAGAGTTCCTTCCGACATAAATCTCAAAGATGCCGGCGTGCAGCGAGTCTTTTTCGGCCTTTTCAGGTGAAGAGGATTCATGGACATAAACCGCGCTTGCATTGTCTTCCAGGTAAACCAGCACGTGCTGGCTAAACACCAACCCCTCGCCTTGTGCCCAAAAGGTGCTCTGCAAGGGTGCATCGAGTTTGACGTTAGCTGGAATATAGAGCAGGACGCCGTTGATATTCAGAGAGGCTGCCAGCGCTCCAAATTTCCCGGATTTTTTGGGATCTATTCGGCTCAGAACTCGCGCAACCAACTCAGGATTTGTCTTTATCAAATCCTTAAGCGAGTCAAAAATCACACCTTTACAACGCAGCTCATCGTTGAGATTTACTTTTGATTGAAGCGGGGTTAAGAATACATGACCGCTTTTCTCTTGACCCATGACCGGATCAGACAACCTTTGAGGCAGCTGAATGTTATTGTCATCCTGCCCTGTAACTTGCATAAAATCAGAAAACCTGACGCTGCTCAGGGACGTTCTTCGCCAGTCCTCCTCCATGCCCGTTGGCAGAGGTGTCGATTTGTAGGTGTCCCATGCAGCCTGGCGGTATTCGCGAATAAAATCCTGAGCATCATTGATTTCAGGTCGGATTTGAAGATCGGATTGAACACCTTTTCCAGTATTGGAGAATTTGCGAATCACAACGGAATTATCAGTCATTGTGTTTACAATTAACCTGTCTACCCGACAGACCCTTCCATTTGTAATTGGATCAACCTGTTCATTTCCACGGCGTATTCCATGGGCAATTCTTTAACCAGGGGTTCGATAAACCCTGAAACGACCATCGTGGTGGCTTCCTCCTGGCTCAATCCGCGGCTCATCAGGTAGAACAGCTGCTCCTCGCCGATCTTCGAGACAGATGCCTCATGACCGATTGTGACATCCTCTTCATCGATCTCAATCGTTGGATAAGTATCCGACCTGGAATGCGGATCCAGCAGTAAAGCATCACAGGCCACGTTGGAACGTGAATTTACCGCGCCTTTGTAGACCTTCAACAGCCCGCGGTACGATGACCTGCCGCCATTCTTGCTGATAGATTTGGAAGTGATCTTAGAGCTTGTGTCCGGGGCAAAATGGATCACTTTTCCGCCCGCGTCCTGCAGCTGGTTTCTGCCTGCAAACGCCACCGACAGGATCTCGCCGTGTGCCCCGCGACCCATCAGATAGGTTGAGGGATACTTCATCGTCAGTTTTGATCCCAGGTTGCAATCGACCCATTCCATTGTGCCGTTTTCTTCCACCTTCGCCCGCTGCGTGACCAGGTTGTACACGTTCGTGGACCAGTTTTGGATGGTGGTGTAGCGGACTCTGGCGCCTTTCTTGACAACGATCTCGATCACGCCGCTGTGAAATGAATTTGTGGTGTATTGCGGCGCCGTGCAGCCCTCAACGTAGTGCACGCGCGACCCTTCATCTGCGATGATCAACGATCTCTCGAACTGACCGATATTCGCCACATTCAATCTGAAGTACGCCTGCAACGGTAATTCCACCGTTACTCCTTTGGGGATGTAAACGAAGGATCCGCCCGACCATACGGCGGAGTTCAACGCTGCGAATTTGTTATCTTCGATCGGGATGACCGTACCAAAGTATTCACGAAAAAGGTCAGGATGCTGCCTGAGACCATCTTCAATGCTCAGAAAAATCACCCCCTGCTTTTCCAGGTGCTCCTGGATGTTGTGATAGACCATTTCTGATTCATATTGCGCGCCTACCCCCGCGAGGAATTTTTGTTCAGCTTCAGGGATGCCCAATTTATCAAATGTCGCCTTAATGGTATCCGGAACATCATCCCAGTTGCCGCTGCTCGCTTCAGATGGCTTGACGTAGTAAAAGATGTCATCGAGATCGAGGTTGGATAAGTCCGGTCCCCATTTTGGCATCGGCCGTTGGATAAAATGGGCCAGTGCCTTGAGTCGAAAATCTGTCATCCATTGCGGTTCGTGTTTCATTTCAGAAATCTTTCGAACCACGTCCTCGTTTAATCCTTTTTCAGCCTTGTACACAAAGGTCTCCGGGTCTTTGAACCCGTATTTGTATTCTCCGATACCGTCAAGGAAATCTGGATTTGGTTTTGAAGGCATAAATATCTCCTGTCAGGTCTCTCTATTGCTCGACAGTATTCCCGTTTTCATACTTTTCGCGGATCCATTCGTATCCGTGCTCTTCGAGATGCAACGCCAGATCGGCGTTGCCAGATTCAACGATCCTGCCATTCATCATCACATGTACGAAATCCGGCTTGATGTAATTGAGCATGCGCTGGTAGTGAGTGATCAATAACACGCCGATATTCTGCTCCCTCAAGAGATTGACCCCTTCAGATACAATTTTTAGGGCGTCGATATCCAACCCCGAATCAGTTTCATCCAAGATCGCGATTTCTGGCTCCAATACTGCCATTTGAAGTACTTCAGCGCGTTTCTTCTCGCCGCCTGAAAATCCTTCGTTTAGATATCGCCCTGCGAAGGAGCTGTCCATTTTTAACAGATTCATCTTCTCTTTCAGGAGATTCCGGAACTCAGAGATTGCAATACCCTTGTCAGCCGGGTCAATTGCTTTTCTACGCGCATTCAGCGCAGTTCTCAGGAAATTTGCTACGGTCACACCCGGAATTGAGACCGGGTATTGAAATGCGAGAAAAAGCCCCAACCTTGAGCGCTCATCGGTTCCGAGTTCAAGTAAATCCATTCCCTTGAAATCCACCTGTCCGGAGGTCACCTCGTAATTCGGATGTCCCATCAGGGTGTATGCCAGCGTGGACTTGCCTGTTCCGTTCGGGCCCATGATCGCGTGAACCTCACCTTGCGCGACAGAAAGCGTAACACCTTTCAGTATTTCTTTCTCGCCGATATTGACATGTAAATCCCTGATTTCCAACTTGCTCATAACCCATCTCCTGAAACTTATTATTATTTTTATAATAAGTATCTATATTATATTTTCATCGCAGTGATTATAGCATACAAGCCCTCTTCGGTCAATATTTAGCATATTTATATATAATATTAAAAGAATAGGGTATAATATTATTGATGGTTGTAAGACGAGAATCACGTAGTGATAAATGAGGTTATTATGAAAAGCACCAGGGATCGCATCCTTCAAACGCTGCTGAACAATCCAAATTCAACGATCAATGCGCTTGCATCGGCCGTTGATATCAACTCCATATCAGTCCGGCATCACCTCACCAATCTCCAGGCGGAAGGCCTGGTTGTTGCCCGGGAAGTAAGACACGGTGTTGGTCGCCCAAAGCTTGTCTATTCTCTGACCGAAACGGGCGCGGAAAAATTCCCCACGAGATACCTCAAACTGATCAACTTATTATTCATCAAGTTGAAAGATAAACTTTCCCCGGAGGAGCTGAGAATTCTTCTTTCCCAGGTTGCGAAAGAAATTGCCGGCGACCAGGCGAAAAAGATGAGCACGCTAACTGTGGAAGCTAAACTGGATGAGCTGCAAACCTTCCTCACCAATGAAGGATTCACTATAGAATGGGAAAAAGAGGGGGAAACTTACGTGGTCAACGAGATCGCATGTCCTTTTTATCACATCAGCGGTGATCATCCTGAGATTTGCCGTATTGACGAAGAGATCATCAGCACCCTCCTTTCCTCACCCGTTAAGAAAGGAAAATGCGTGGTAAAAGGAGACACATTCTGCTCGTACATTCTTGATAATTCAGAAAAAATGGAGAGTATTCAATGACAGAAAGACCTTTACCTGGATCAAACCGCCCGGTATGGGATGCAGAAACCACCCATCCAGAGACCTGTGACCAATTGCGCAAGGGATTAAGCCAGGTGCTCGACCCTGAACTTGGTTTAAATATCATCCAACTCGGATTAATTCGAAACGTTAAAATCACGGACGATCTGACTACTATCAAGATGATCCTGACCACGCCGTTTTGCCCCTATGGTCCTTCGATGCTGGAATCGACACGGCAAAAAGCAGAAGAGATCATTGATGGAGATGTCGCGATTGACTTCGGTCTGGAACCCTGGGACTTTTCGATGATGGAAGAGGGTCTTGGCGGTGACTGGGGACTGTTTTAAGAGTCAATCCTGCTTGTTCTGTTACAGTTGAGATCAATCAGGTATAAAATAGCGTTGTGATTCGCGCTGCGTTTTTAACGCCTGGTCAAGATTCAATCATTCTGAAAGACACTTCAGACATACCTGCCTACCTTCATCACGAGGAGGGTTTCCTGTGGGTAAGCCTTGAAAATGCGCCAACATCGGAAATCAACCATGTGTTGGATGATTTTTCACTTCCATCATCTCGCGATCGAGGATTGCCAGAGCCCGGGGTATCAAACCTCGAAAATTGATGATTTTTCCGACTACATTTTCATCATCGCCCACGCCATACTTCCCAACAATGACCTTGGTGATCTACAGACGATTGAACTGAACCTTTTTCTAGGCAACAATTACCTCGTAACCTGTTTTTCAGATCCCTCCCTGCCGGCAATTTCGAAGACATGGGATCAGGTCAATAAGGACTACCGCCTTTCGAAATATGGGTCCGACTTCCTCTGCCACAAGATTCTTGATACCCTGGTCGATGAATACATGCCCCTGATCGATCAGATGGAAACCGAGGTGGAGTGGTTGGAAGACAGCGTGATGGAAAAGCCATCTCCTGAGACGCTTCAGCGCTTGTTGGCCCTCAAACACAGCATCATGGCGCTTCGCCGGATCGTCAGCCCGCAGCGCGAAGTGATGAACCGCCTCTCCCGCGATGAATTCTCTCAAATTGACTCTCAAAGCCTGATCTATTTTCGGGACATCTATGACCATCTCGTCCGCATACAGGATCTCGCGGATATCATTCGGGATATTGTCTCCGGAGCACTTGACATTTATCTCAACTCTACCAGCCTGCGTTTGAACGAGATCATGAAAGCTCTGACCATCGTCTCTACGATATTTTTGCCGCTCTCGTTCATCACTGGCGCGTTTGGAATGAACTTCCTCAATATACCCGGTGCTTCACTCAAGATCGGTTTCTACATTGTCTGCGCGAGCCTGGTTGTTCTTGGCCTGTTAATGCTTTTCTACTTCAAAAAGCGCGGTTGGTTCTGATTCTCTAAATATAAAAAAAGACCGGTTTCCCGGTCTCTTTTGTCTCAGATCAGCCCGATTTCTTTGCCCACTTTTTCGAATACTTCCAGGACTTTGTCCATTTGCGCGTCGGTGTGTGTTGCCATATAGCTTGTCCGCAGCAACTGGTGCCCCGGCGACACGGCAGGAGAAATGACCGGGTTCACGAAGACACCATTATCGAATAGCATTTTCCATGTCAGGAATGTCTTTACATTGTCTCCGATGATGATTGGAATCACCGGGGTTACTGAATTGCCGATATCAAAACCCAATTCCCTGAAACCCTTTCGCATCCGGTCTGCCACCGCAATTACGCGATGCCCTAATTCCGGTTCTTCGCGCATGATGTGCAATGCAGCCAGCGCTGCCGCGGCGTTCGCCGGCGGAATACTGGCGCTAAAGATCAGCGCGCGCGCATTGTGCTTGATGTAGTGCACGGCGTCATCGTCGCCTGCGATGAAACCACCCAAAGATGCAAATGACTTGCTGAATGTTGACATGATCAGGTCGACCTGGTCGGTGACACCAAGATGAGCCGCGGTGCCGCGTCCATTTCCCAGCACCCCCATCCCATGAGCATCATCCACCATCAACCGCGCGCCAAATTCTTTCGCGACTTTGGTGAGTTCAGGCAAGGGCGCGAGATCACCTTCCATGCTGAACATCCCATCCACCACGATCAATTTCCCCGCGGTATCAGGAATCGATTTTAACACCCTGGCGAGGTGATCCATGTCATTATGCCGGAAGCGTTCGATTTTGCCATATCCCAACCTTGCGCCATCCACGATGCTGGCGTGGTCGTCCTTATCCAGTATCACCACATCATCCCGCCCAATTAAGGCGCTGATGGTGCCCAAGTTTGTCTGCATGCCGGTCGAGAAAACAAGCGCGGCTTCCTTGCCAACCCACTCAGCCAGCTCAGATTCAAGCTGTTCATGCATTGACAGGGTGCCATTTAAGAAACGTGAACCCGTGCAGCTCGTCCCAAACCTTTTCACTGCCTCGATCGCCGCCTCACGCACTTTCGGATGGGTCGACAATCCAAGGTAATTATTTGACCCGCACATGATCAGACGTTTTCCTTTGAAAATTACTTCTGTGCCTTCATTTTCATTCAAGGGTATAAAATAAGGATAGATACCGTTGGCTATGGCTTCTCTTGCAGCGGTGAAATTGTTGCATTTCTCGAACAGGTCCATGGTTACCTCATCTATCGGATATTTTATCTTGGAAAAAATGACAGCATTACATTTTCTCGCCAAATCAGAAAGCCTATTATACTAGTAATTCAATTGACATCGGAGATATTTCCATGAATTACTTTGCAGGGATCGAAGCAGGTGGTACCAAGTTCAAAACGATCGTTGCTCACGATCCTGACCACATTCTCGCAGAGACAGTATTTCCAACCCTTGATCCGGAAAATACTCTTCCAAAGGTTCTCGGGTTCCTTTCCTCGGTCCAATCTGCGCACAGGATTCAGATCAAGGCAATCGGGTTGGCGTGCTTTGGTCCGCTCGACCTTGACCGGGCTTCGACCACCTTTGGATGGATTACCAGCACCCCAAAGCTGAAATGGCGGTCATTTCCAATATTAAAATACTTACAGGAGAACACCAGTCTGACAGTGAAGATTGAGACAGACGTCAATGCAGCCGCCATCGCTGAAGGTAAATGGGGAGCAGCATCAGGACTATCCGATTACGCGTACATCACAATTGGAACCGGCATCGGCGGGGGATTGATCTACAACCATAAGCCAATTTTTGGATTGAGCCACCCGGAGATCGGTCACATGCGGATTAACCACTCCCCGCAGGATCCCTTTGCAGGAAATTGTCCTTATCATACAGACTGCCTGGAAGGTCTGGCAAATGCGCCGGCGCTCGCGGCGCGCTGGAAAACCGAACCGTCAACCCTGGCTGATGACCACCCCGCTTGGGATCTTGAAGCTTTCTACCTGGCGCAAATGATCCATAACCTGGTGATGACCTGCTCACCTCAAAAGGTCATCCTTGGCGGCGGCGTAATGAAGCGCGCCGGACTTTATCATAAGGTGCGCGATCAGTTCAAACGATCATTCCAGGCGTACATCGATCTGCCATTTCTTGATAACCTTGATGAATTCATCTGTCCACCCGCGCTTGGTGACCTCGCAGGCGCGCTTGGAGCAGTTGCCCTGGTCAAGGATGTTAAACAATATCGTTCATCGGAGGATCAATGCTGACAAAACGGAACTGGATCGCGATCATTATCTTGGGATTTCTTGGCTCCCTTGCCTGGGGAGTTGAAAATCAGTTCTTCAACACCTTCATATATAACAATATTTCACCAGATCCCCGCCCCATATCCTGGATGGTTGCGGCAAGCGCCATTACAGCCACAGTCGCCTCGATCTTTATGGGAGCCCTAAGCGACCGGGTAAGATCAAAGTGGGGCAGAAAACCGTTTCTTTTAATCGGGTATGTGGGATGGGGCATCACCACCGCAATGTTCCCGACCGCGGCGTTTATCCACCCCATTGGATTGGCAATTTTTATTGCCATCCTATTTGATTGCATCATGACATTTTTCGGTTCCTCTGCGAACGACTCGGTCTTTCATGCTTACGTGGCGGATATCACGACCGAAACCAACCGCGGCAAGGTGATGGGTGTTCTTGAAATCTTAACCTGGGTCGCCTTGCTGTTCGTCTATGGCGGCGCGGGTTTTATTATCGACGCACTGGGGTACTACGCGTTCTTCTACCTGGTTGGCGGCCTGGTTTTTGTGCTTGGTCTTGCCGCTGCTCTGCTGCTTCAGGAACCTGAACTTGAACCAAAACCTGTGACGGAATCCTATTTCCGCAGCATTCTCAATTCCTTTCGATGGCAATCCCTTAAACAACACGGCGATTTTCTGTCCCTTCTTTTTGCCATCATGCTGTGGGGAATCGCTCAGCAAATCTTCTTCCCCTACCTGCTGATCTACATCACCCATTATTTAAAGATCGAGACTCTGCAGGCTTCCATTATCATTTTCCTGGCAATTCTCATCGGCGGTATCGCTTCAGCGTATCCGCTTGGATTGCTGACGGATCGAATCGGCCGCCCAAAGGTTGCCCTGATCGCGGTGGCAGCAGAAATGATCGGTTTGCTCGCGTTCTCGGTTTCCCGATCCTTTTTGTCCCTGGTGATTACTGGAATTCTCTGGCTGGCGCCCATCAGCGCCTGGACGATCGCGGTTTCTGCCTGGAGCAAAGACCTGTTTCCTGAAGACAAGCGCGGACAATTCGGCGGATATGTGATTCTCTTTTCGGTTGCCCTTACCATGGTGCCTGGTCCGCTGATCGGCAGCTGGCTGACCACGACATATGGAATCCACACGGTTCTTGACGGAAAAGAAGCATATATTCCAACCTCGATAATCTTCCAGGTCGCTGCCATAGCGACCCTTTTGGCCGCGATCCCCATCGTGGTGATCATTCGGAAAAATCGCAAATTGCGTGAGATTGAGGTGAGTTAAATGGCAATTCCTGAATTTATTCTCAAAAAATTGGTTGTGCCCGGCAGTTTTCAGTCAACCAATAAAGGGTTTTCTTT
Source organism: uncultured Anaerolinea sp. (assembly GCA_964470275.1). GTDB lineage: Bacteria > Chloroflexota > Anaerolineae > Anaerolineales > Anaerolineaceae > UBA6107. The sequence continues at coordinate 12,631 of CAYYBP010000041.1, forward strand.
CAAGATCGTCAACAGTTTTGCCCCGGCATCTATCAGCCGTTTTGAGATCCTGGTCGGAGACCAAAAGGTCCCTCCCGCAGAAGTTTTAATTGACTCTACTGGTAAGACTCCGATCCATGGATCAGAAATTACACCCACCAACCCGATGCCCTTTCCGGTAAATCTTCAGATCAGCGTGACGGTCAATGTCGCGCCGCGCCACCAGCAGATCAGGGTCATCGCGATGACGAAAGAGGTAGGTGAGGTGGCCTTCACTTTATCTGATGATGCGCCAAAAAAGAAACCCAAAAAACTCAAACCATCCTATATCAGTTATCTAAAGCCTGTAAAACACGCGTCAGTTCAATTTGATCCGGCGGAACAGCGCAGCGAAGCATCACCTTTTCTGTTGGGTCAATTCGTGGAACACCTCGAACGGTGCGTTTACGATGGTATCTGGACCAGGGATGGAAAGAAAATCCGGCCGGACACGCTTGACTTGATCAAGCAATTACACCCTCCCATCATCCGTTATCCGGGTGGCAATTTTGCCAGCGGTTACCACTGGGAAGATGGGATCGGCCCGCGGGAATCCCGTCCATCCAGGCACGACGCGGCGTGGCAGGCTGAAGAATCCAACCAGGTGGGCACCGACGAGTTCCTTGCCTTTTGTCATGAGATCGGCACAGAGCCTTTATTGGTCGTGAATGACGGCTCCGGCACCCCCGAAGAAGCTGCCAGATGGGTTGAATACTGCAACGGCATGGTGGATACCCCAATGGGCGCTTTACGGGCTAAAAATGGACATCCGGAGCCTTATCACGTCCGCTATTGGGGGGTGGGCAACGAGGTTTGGGGACCCTGGCAGATCGGTACAACGACCGCCGAAGAATACTCGCGGCGGGCTTTCCGTTTTATCGATGCCATGAAGGCTGTAGATCCCTTGATCAAGATCATTGCCGTCGGAAATAACCCGCTCACCGATGCCCTGGATGACCCCGCGAGCCTGTGGAACAGGCATGTGCTGGAGTCCATTGGAAATAAGATCGATTACCTCTCCTGGCACATCTACCAGCCGGAAAAATCAGGCTGGCAGGATGAATATGATCCCCAGGAATTGTTTAAGTCGGTTTGCGCTGCCCATATCGATATGGAGGGGATCATCCGAAGGGTGGAAAGCCAGATCACGCAGTCGGAACTATCCCGACCGGTCCTCCAGGCAGTTGATGAATGGAATCTCTGGTTTCCTCCCAGGGAGAAAAACGTCAGTATGCATAATGTAACCTACACCATGCGCGATGCGCTGTATGTCGCGTCGGTCTTGTCTTCATTTTTCAAGCAGAGTTGTACGGTCGGCATGGCGAACCTTGCCCAGCTGGTCAATGTACTGCCATTGATCCAGACAAATGCGCAATCAGCAATCGCCACTGCGATCTTCTACCCCTTCATCCTCTTTGCTCAGATGAAGCCGTGGGTTGTCCATCCAGTGATCGAGTGTGAAACCTTCAGTAGCCGGGCGTTGGATATCAACGTGCTCGCGCATGAGTATGTGCCGTACCTGGACAGCGTGGCCGGGACAAACGAGGATGGCAGCGTTCTAACCCTCGTGCTGGTCAACCGGTATCCCGTGAACAGGTTGAAGGTCGCGCTTGACCTTGGAACTGATGGTTACACTCCGAAAAATGCCCTTTCATTGAGCGCTGTCTCCCCGGAAGCATTTAATTCCTTTTCAAATCCTTACATGGTGCGGTTGAGTGATGCCAAAAAGCCGGTAAAAAAGGGAAACCTGTTTCAGGTTTCCCTTAAGCCCTGCTCTGTTTATTTTGTGGAGCTTACCAAATAGTATCTGCGTAATGCAGGTTGATGTGATTATCCCTGGATAAGGCCCCCGAGCTCCAAGTCGGGCAGGTCCAACCAGATCACTTTACGCCCTTTCGCTTCCAGCGCTTCCAGGTCGCCGAGCGCCTGCGCCCGCTGCATCACGCCGAAACTCATACTTTGAGCTGGGATGTCAATATCCATACTCCGTTTCGAGGTGATCATTACGAAGATGCCCGTGTCAGGCCCCCCCTTGTGCAGCTGCCCGGTGGAATGCAGATAGCGCGGTCCAAATCCGAGCGTGGTTGCGAGTTTAAATTGCTGCAGGAGTTTCTTCCGTAAAACCTGCAAAGTATTTTCGTTCTCCTGATTTCGCGGTAAAAAGGCATTGACCGCGATGTACTCCGCGCGATCCTGCTTTTGGATCAACCCGGTCAAGAATGAAAAAATACTTGTTGGGTTTTTACCATCCGCGTTTATATTGGTGTAGATTTTGATTCCATCGATTTCGTGGTCAAATGCCCGCTCAACAGGTTTCCCGGTTACCCGGTACTGGTCCAATGCCCGCAATGTGCGGGTTTTCGCGTCCTGCACATCGGGTTGATCGAAGCTGTTTACACCGATAATCGCGCAAGCTGTCGCAACCGCAACTTCCCACATATAGAACTGGCTTCCCAGGTCATACGTATTGCTTACTGCGAAAGTTAACACAGGGTGTCCGGCATTCAATAGGTCCTGAGCAAACTGCCGTTTCTCCCCGTCCTTCTCAAGATAAATATACAGTCGATCCTTACGGTATTCTTGGGCTTTTAACTCGGGTTCTTTTGAAATTGGGACGATGCCCTTGTTTTCCTTACCGCTGCTCTCAGCGATTAATTGCTCCAACCAATCACCAAAAGCTTTCCACTCCCCGTCAGCGATCAGGGTTACTTTATCGCGTCCTTTTTGTGCGGCTGCGCCCAGGATAACGCCGAGCGCCATCCCGGGGTTGTTTGAAAGCGGCTTATCGGGCAAGGATAATTCTGCCATGTGCTGGGCGTTTTCGAGTAGGTGCTCAACATTCACCCCACATATCGCGGCTGGAGCCAACCCAAAGGCTGTCAGGGCTGAATTTCGTCCGCCAACCTTTGGGTCTGCGTTGATTACCCGGTTAAAATTCCGGCTACGCGCAAGATTGTCTAATTTTGTTCCCGGGTCGGTGATTGCGATGAATTGCCGCCCTGGATTGTTACCCCTTGTTTGTTCAACCCGGTACCAGAAGTAATCCATGAGTGCGTTGATTTCGCCCGTGGTCCCGGATTTACTTGCGACAAGGAAAACCGTTTTCTCCAATGAGTGCTGCTCTTCGATTGCGGCGACCTGCTGCGGGTCTGTGGAGT
>CAYYBP010000042.1:0-15543 GCA_964470275.1 uncultured Anaerolinea sp.
GTCACCCTACTGGGCGCAGATCGGCCGCGCCGCCCCGCTGCTGGCGGATTTCGGCACCCTCCTTTCCGACTGGCAGAATTTGAACGACCAGGTCTCGCTCATTGGGCTCTTTGACCGCATCATCAGCGACGTGGGGTATGAAGACTATATCAACGACCAGTCGGAGGAAGGCAATGACCGCTGGGAGAACGTGCAGGAACTGCGCCGCCTGGCGTATGATTACCAGGAGAAGGGGCTCACTGAGTTCCTGCAGAACCTGGCGCTGGTGTCTGACCAGGATACCATCCCCAGCACGGCGGAGGGCGAACCTGTTCCTCAGCAGCAATCCGCCGTCACCCTGCTCACCCTGCACGCCGCCAAGGGGCTCGAGTTTAACCAGGTGTTCATCATCGGGCTGGATGAGGGGCTGCTGCCGCACAGCCGCTCGCGCGATGACCCCGAGGAGATGGCCGAGGAGCGACGCCTGTTCTACGTGGGGATGACGCGCGCCCGGAACCAGCTCTACCTGCTGCGCTCCGAGCGCCGCTCCAGTTTTGGAACGTGGGAGACCAGCGACCCCTCGCGCTTCCTGGAAGACATCTCCGATGAATTGGTCAACAGCCAGGGACGGCGCGCTTCCAACCGGCGCGACGCCCGCATGGATGACATGCGCTGGACCCAAACCGGGGTCTCGGCCAGTTTCGGCCGCTCACAACCACCCGCCGCGCCGCAGGCGCGCGACGCGCGCTACCGTCCCGGCATGCACGTGCGCAACGCAGCCTGGGGCGACGGGATCGTCCTTGAGAGCAAGATCGACCCCGACGGCGAGGAAACTGTCGATGTACATTTCGCCACAGTCGGCTTCAAGCGCCTGCTGGCCTCGCTGGCGAACCTCGAGATCGTCTCCTGAATCGACCTGAACGGGGATAAACGATGAACCTGTTCCTGGCTGCCCTTCCCATCCTGCTTGTGCTCGCGCTGATGCTCTTCTTCAAACGCGGCAGTCATGAGGCCGGGGGTGCCGGTTGGGTCGCGGGCATCGCCGTTGCCTTCTTCTTTTTTGGTCTCAACGGGCAGGTGTTATGGGTGTCGCAGGTGAAAGCCCTGCTTCTCTCGCTCAACGTGCTGGCGGTGCTGCTGCCGGCGCTGGCGATGTACCACATCGTGGATAAAGCCGGCGGGGTGCGCGCCATCGCCTACGCCTTGCAGGAAATGATCCCCGAACCCGGCTGGCTGTTGGTGGTGCTGGCATGGATGCTCTCCGCCTTGGTGGAGAACCTGGCCGGTTTCGGGCTGCCGATCGCCATCATCGCCCCCATGCTTATCCTGCTGGGCGTCATTCCTGCCCGCGCCGTGGCAGCCGCGGCGGTGGGTCACAGCTGGACCGTCAGCCTGGGCGGCATGGCGCTGGCTTTCCGCACCCTCACCGATATCACCGGCATGGACCCCGCAGCCGTTTTTCCGTCCGCTGCCATTCTGCTGGGCGTATCTGTGCTGCTCACCGGGCTGGCTTCGGCGTACCTGCTCAAACAGTTGCATTACTGGAAGCGCATCGTGCTGCTTTCGGTCATCGTGGCGCTCACGCAGTTCCTGGTCGGTCTCAGCGGCACCATCCCGCTCAGTTCCTTCACAGCCGCCATCGTCGGCATTGGTTTTGGTCTGCTGCTCGCCAAACGCGCCCCCGACCAGAAGGTCAAACCCAATATCACTCCCCAGTTGAATGGCGGGCTGCTTTCTTACGGCATCCTGTTCGTCAGCATGATAGTCATCTCGATCATCCGCCCACTCAACCAGTGGCTGGCGGGTGTGCATCTTGATTCGTACTTCCCGCAGGTGGCGACCAACACCGGGGTCATCACCGCAGCCGGACCCGGTTTTATTTACCGGCCGTTCACCCACCCCGGCTTCTGGATCCTTTTCAGCGCGGTGATGGCAGCCATCCTCCTGCCCCGCATCACCCGTTCCGGTACTGCCAACCTGCGCGCGGCCCTCGCCGCCACCTGGCGCTCGGCGCTGCCGGCCAGTATCGGCACGCTGTTCATGATCGGTCTTTCAACATTGATGGAACACACCGGCATGACCCTGACCATCGCGGAGGGGCTCAGCAGCGCCTTCAGAGCCGCCTACCCGCTCATCGCCCCGCTGGTGGGCAGCCTGGGCGCCTTTGCCACTGGCAGCAACACCAACTCCAACATCCTCTTCGGACCAATGCAGCAGGACGTCGCTAAGCTGCTCAGGATCTCCCCCATCATCCTGCTGGCAGCCCAGACCACCGGCGGCGCGCTGGGCAGCATGATCGCCCCTGCCAAGCTGGCGGTGGGCGGCAGCACCAACGCCATGAAGGGGCGCGAAGGTGAAGTGCTGCGATTAACGCTGCCCATCGGGCTGGCATGCACGCTGGTGATCGGGGTGATTACGCTGGCCTTGCTGCGTTGAACACAGGCACGCCAGATGGTCGAACCTCATACTGGTTACGCCTTTTAGAGGGGACCGCCAAAGGATATGAACGGATGCTCAAATTCTCCCGTTAATTGTTGTTCATGTGCTTGAAGAAATCAGACCGGTCAGGAAAACTTCCAAGGCAGGCTGCGCCACAGGCGGATGCCGGTGATCCCGAGGAAAATCTCCGCCAGGACATATACCAGGTAGATCCCCAGCACCAACGCCAGCAATCCGCCGGTGGGCTCGCGCTCACCCGTGGCAATCCCGGTGAGCATCGCGGTGCCCTGGCTGGCGACCAAACCCAGCAATCCGAGCACGATCCCCCATACCAAGGGTTTTATGAACCGCCGCGCGCGGATCGCCGCCCACAATAGCAACAGCGCTCCGGCTGCCACGACAAAGAACAGTTCACCCGGTATCAGGTAATCCATCAGGATCTTTCCCGTACCGATCAGGTGGGCGATGCTCATGCCCACCATCACCGCAAGTGGAAACCACAGCACAACCGTGGCGATGATCGCCAGGGACTTGGTCAATATCGGATTCTTATCCATCCTACTCTCCTTTATGTCTCTTCCAGCCAGTACCCAAGCATGTGGCGCATGCTGATGACTTCGTTGGTGTGGTAGCAATTGTGCCCGATAAGCCCCTGGATAACCTGGCGGTGGCTGTGCTTACGCTGCCGGTAAGGTTGGTCCATGAAGGCGGTATCCCAGCCGCGCACGATTTCCGCCAGTTCGCTTGTGACCGTTTCCAGGTGCAGTTTATCTGCCGCCCAGGCTTCCTCGCTGTCAGCGGCAGGGAGGGCGTCCCAATCCTCGCCCAATGTTTGGGTGGGGTCCTTGCCTTCCAGGCGCAGCTTGATGACCTCCGTCCAGTACGCCATGTGGCGAACGATGCTCCACGGGCTGTTGAATTTCTCGCCTGGCGAACGTGCGGCCTGCTCCGCTGTCAACCCTTCCAGCGCTTCATAAAGAGGCAGGAACCAACCGTTTTCATCCTCCAGAATGGAGTCAACCAGCGCGTTCGCCAGGTGCTCAGATTCATTCATGTTTACCTCCATTGGTCATGCTCATTATCGCATAATTCCAACCTGGCGAAGCGTGATTTGCAGAAAACAATAGGTTTAAAAGCGGTGAAATCACCCTATAATGAAAATGACTTAAGTTGGTTTTTGGGAGGAGTCAATGAAAAAAACTTCCCTTATGCTGTTTGTTTTTGTTTTTCTACTGGCTGCCTGTGATCGGATCCCAATCCCTGCGTTTCAATCACCGACAGCTACACCCGTTTCCACACTCACGCCCGTACCAACCCCAACCCTTCCACCTGTTGAAGGCCCTGTCCCTTCTTACCTTGTAGGGGCGTTCTACTATCCCTGGTACGGCAACCCTGAACATGAATACAAGTGGATCCACTGGGATGAGGGTCATAAAAATCCGCCCCTGAACATAGCCAGTGATTATTACCCGGTGCTGGGCGCTTACAGCAGCGCCGACCGCGCGGTGGTGGCGCAGCACTTTGCCTGGATGCGCCAGGCAGGAGTGGGTGTTGTTATCACTTCCTGGTGGGGACCTGGCTCCAATACCGATAAGATAGTCCCGCTGCTGCTGGAGATGGGCGAGCGTTATGCCCTGAAGATTGCTTTTCACATTGAACCTTATGGCGGACGGAATGCTGACCGCCTCGTTTCAGATGTGGAATATATCTACCGGCAGTATGGCTCTCACCCCGCTTTTTTCCGCGCGAATACCGGTAGCCTCTGGGGTGGAGCAGATAAGAACCAGGGGCTGTTCTTGGTGTGGGCGGCACGATATGAAGATGATAACAGTGCGCCGGTCGAGCCAGCTTATTGGACAGCAGCCATGGATGATATCCACGCCCTGCCGGATGGAGGTCTCATAATAGCGGATGAGAACGGTGCTGAGTGGGTTATTGAAGGGCATTTTGATGGATCATTCAAATACGGTGTGCTTGACTCCGATATGGCAGAGCCTTACACCTTCGCTAAAGGTCTTCCGCCTGGTGCGTGGTTCATCCCTGGTATTAACCCTGGATCTACACGCTCGCATATCATGGGCTACGAAGACTTTACATTCAACCCGCGCCACGACGGAGCCACTTACGCCAAGCGCTGGCAGGCGATGTTCGACACAGGGGTGGAGCCACAGATGGTTGTAATCACGACCTTTAATGAGTGGCACGAGGGGACACAGATCGAACCCGCCAGGGTGGGTGGGGACAATGGGTCAGGTTATAACTACCGTGATTACGAGTCGTTACCTCCAGACGGTTATCTCGCGCTCACCCGCCAGTGGGTGGATACCTTCCTGTCCTACGACTGGCCGGAGGTCTACCCTCTGCGCTTCAGGCTGCTCACCACCTCCGACTGGACCAGTTACCGCCTGGTTGAAGGTGGGAATTGGCAGCTGCCCTCCATTGTGTCCGCCAGCCTCGAGGCGACCTACGCTGGCCAGGAGGGGGAGCGCCTGGCGCTAACCCAGCCGCTTGACCGTGCTGAAGCCGGCGGCAGCGTGGAGATGGAGATAGACGCGCTGCTCTACCCCGCGGAAGGCGCCGAAACGCTGATCTTCGAGATCAGCCGCGGCGGACTTGGCTATACACAGCTGGAAATTTTTGACCTGTCACAGGGAGAGCAGGTGCTGCTGGACACGTTCGTGTGGGCTGGCTGGGCCGGCAATGAAGACAACTCCAATCAGTACATGCTGCCGGTCAGTAGCCTGCCAATTTTAGAATAATGGCCCGGGGCGCCCGGAACGCTCCGCTCAATACATCCCCATCGCGGCGCGCTGACCCATGAAAAGGTGGTTACTAACCTTTTCATGGGTGCTATCGGAAAACATGAATCCAACAGAGTGTGTGCGGTATTAGTGTCTACATCCCCGTCACTGCGCGCTGCACGAAGGTGAGTGCCGCTATTACCCCTTTATGTGGATGTGTTTGGTTTTTTACATACCTTTTCGAGCAGGAAGGGGAGGGCTGAAAGGATACTGGTTGATGTTACGCGTTCGTATTCAATAGGAGCTGGAGCTGGAAAAGCAATTCTTCTTTCAATTTGCTTTTTACCCACGCCTTCTGCTTATCGGATATCAATTCTCCCATACCAGAAAGCATATTTTTATTGCTCATCAGCTTCAACATTTCAATACAGGCGCAAAGAAAATCTCTAAAAGTCATGGCAGTTCTTTTTTCCACGATTTCACGGTTGATCGGCCATGCATTTGATAGAAAGAACCAGCTGTCATAAACATCTCGATTGGTCTTGCCAATTCTCTCATAGAAGGCAACCAGCTTGTTGGCTGCCATGTCTTCCTTAACCATCACCTTGATCGGAATTCCAAGGTAGGATTTGATTTCGTATTTTGAACCGAAGTTGCGTTTATTGATCTCAACTTTGACGTTTTGGGCATCAAGCTCCTTGTCCTCATACGCCAGGATAAAAATCAGACTGAAACGCTTTTTATCGGCTGTTTTTACCTTCCCGTATTTTTCCAGCAGTCTTTTTATAGCGTCAAAAACAAAATCCTCTTTATCAGACGCCAATAGATCAAAATCGAGGTCGACCGAAAATCGATCCAGGTCATAGAAAAGATAAGCCGCGGTGCCGCCTTTGAAGCCCAGAACTGGTCCGATTTCTGGATGGGAATAAATATCCTTCAGAATCCGAATCAATATTGTTTTATGGGTGATCTGGTTTAGCGCCATCTCATTAATTTTTCGTCGACTTGTAATAGCTGTTAATTCTCTCAATTACCTTCCTGTTGTCATAAATTGGTGCAATTTCGTGGACTGTCTCCCAGTTGATAGGCGACAAATTATCGAAATGATATTCTCTATTTAGATAAATGATATCCAGGAGAGCCCTTTCAGGGGAGGCAATAGCGTACCTTTCCTTATTTTCGACACCGGACGAGTTGAGAAGAATCGCGTTCTTGAGCTTTCTGAAAACGATTTGCTGCCCGTCAGCAATGATCTCATCCGATTGATAAGTGGCGACAAATATTTGCGTGTAATATTGAAAAGTAATTCCCGCTCTTCCCAGCACAGTTTCAAAACTGATATACGCGGGGGTATAAATTTTAGTCGCCAATTCATCGCGGTCGTAGTTTTTATCTTTCGCGTATATTCCGCGCCTGACCGCATACAGTTGCCCAGTCTTAAGATAATAACTGATGCGCCTGCGAGCTATCCCTGCATCAGTGTTCCATGTTAAAAGCAGTTCTTTAAATGTAAAGAGTGTTTGGTCTGATCTGAGAATTGGTTTAAGAAATCCTTTTTCCATTTTAACAGTTAAAGGTATGAATTATTGTTACCTTTAACTGTTAATATAACACAAACCCTGAAAATATCAAATAGCACAGTGTTTGTTTACGCCTTTCCCCCTACGACATCCCCGTCACCGCGCGCTGCACGAAGGTGAACATCGTCATGACCAGGGAGAGCTCGATGGCAATGATCGACCAGGGCTTTCCGGTATTGGAAGCGATCCCCACCAGCCCGCCCTACGCGCTGACCCATGAAAAGGTGGTTACTAACCTTTTCATGGGTGCTATCGGATAACTTGAAACCAACTAGCTGGTTTGAGAATTCGCCGTTGAATATCTACATCCCCGTCACCGCGCGCTGCACGAAGGTGAGCACTGTCATGATCAGGAAAAGCACGATGGCAATGATCGACCAGGGCTTTCCGGCGTTGGAAGCGATCCCCACCAGACCGCCCGCCCCGGCAAAAAACAGGACGACATAGGTGATCACCATCCAGCGCACCTGGCGGAAGTCGATCTTAAGGATGTAATCCAGCAGCAGTTCCACCGCCAGCCATAACAGGATGGCGGCAACCTGGATGTAATACAGCGTTGGTCGCCCCTCTGATGGAGCTTTGATCAGCATATACACCAGGGGGATCGCCAGCAGCAGTTCAAAAATACCCAGCCAGAAGCCGAACCTGGGCCTGCCCGCCAGGCGTGACACGAACACCAGGCTGGCGGAAACAAAGAACGCCACCGTTGTGATGGCACCGATGAGATTCGTTTTTTCCATAGTGCACCTCTTGATCGGTAAATCCCAGGCTGCGAGGATGTAGTGATGGTTTTTTTTCAGGTGCGTTTTCAATGCACCTGAAATTTTTCTACCGGCTATGGAGCAGATTGACGCGCCGCACAAAACGCGGCTCGCAAATACAATCCGTGGTCTAAAGCAGGTGGGTTTTCAACCCACCTACTTTTTTCTGCAGGCTACATTGTAGATTGCCGCGCTGGAATAAGGTCTACACGTAAAGACCTGCCTGACCAGCGCGGTTCAATCGCATTTCTTAGAATAGCACGTTCACCCGAGGATATCAACCAGGCTGGCGGACTGATACTCCTCGATCCTGCCGGCGTCGCCCAGCAGCGCTACCTGCGGGTCGAGCGGCAGCTGGATCCAGCGACTGGTGCCGACGGCCGCTGCCAGTTCTTCCACGTGGCTGGGGCCGAAGATCTCATGCCGCACACCGCTTTCGGCGCACGGGTAGTAGCTCATGTTCTCGACCACACCCAGCACGGGCTTTTTAAGTTGTTTGAGCATCGATACCGCCTTGCGCACGACCATGCCTGCCAGCTGCTGCGGTGTGGAAACCAGCACCACTCCATCGACCGGCAGGGTCTGCATGACGGTGAGAGCCGCGTCTGATGTACCGGGCGGCAGGTCGACCAGCAGGTAATCCAGGCTGCCCCACAGCACATCACGCCAGAACTGGGTGATGGCGCTGGCGATGAGTGGACCGCGCCAGATGACCGCCGCGTCCTCGTTAGCTACCAGCAGGTTGCTCGACACAACCCGGATGCCCAGGCTGGTGATGGAGGGCAACAGCCCCTGCTCGCTGCCGCGCAGCCCGCCGGGGGGAAGCCCGAAGAGCTTGGGGATACTCGGACCGGTGATATCGGCGTCCAGGATGCCCAACTTCTTGCATTGGCGCGCCAGCTCACAGGCCAGCAGCGCGGTGACAGATGACTTTCCGACACCGCCCTTGCCGCTCATCACGGCGATAACTTTGGTAATCTTATTAAACTCGTTTAGTTTGGGCAGCTGGGGCATGCCCTGCGGCAGGATCTTCCTGCGCTCTTCGTCGCTCATTGCGCTCATTTCGATCTTCACATCCTTCACACCTGGCAGCGCCAGCAACGCCTTGCGGGAGTCCTGCTCCATTTCGTGCTTGAGCGGGCAGCCGGGGATGGTTAACGCCAGGGTAAAGGAGACCACGCCGTCCGCGGTGACCTGGATATTCTTGACCATGTTCAATTCGACCAGGTTTTTCCCCAGCTCGGGATCCATTACATGGGATAAAGCGTCTAATACTTGAGATTCTGTTACCATTCTCTATGTATTCTCACCTTTCTTTGCAGCAATATTGATTTGATTATAATGGATTTGAAAAACGGAGGAAAAATGAGACGCCTGATTTTGATCGCCTCTATCAGCCTGCTGGCAGCGAGCCTGGCAGCCTGTGATGTTACCGTGAATATCGGCAGCCCGGTTGAGCCCACGCAGGCGCAGGAACTCCCGGCCGGCATCTCCAAAGCGACCACCGGTCCCGGGGAGCAGCCTGAAACCACCGTCGATTGGCCGACCGAACCGCCGGGCGGCGTGATCACCGTTTACTTCACCGATCAGAATAACTTCGCCAGCGGTGTCGAGCCATACGAGGCAGCCGTCACGCGCAAGGTGAATCCGCCCAGCCGTGACTACCCGGTGGATTACCTGAACGAGTACTACCCAATGCAAGTGCTGCGTGAATTCTTCAAGGGTCCCACCCCCGAAGAGGCTGCCCGCGGGCTGAAGCTGGTCTCCAGCGGGTTCACGTATGTCCGCGACCTGGTCATCAGCAATGACGGTGTGGCTCATGTTCGGCTGGGGGGTGTTTGCGCCAATAACGGCGCGGCCTACTCAGTGGGCAACCTTATCTTCAAGAACCTCGAGCAATTCCCCGAGGTCAAAACCATCAAGATCTACGACGAAAACGACTCGACCCTGACCCCGGAGGGAACTGAGAGTTCCTACCCGTACTGCCTTGAACCTTAATCCATTCTACGATGCAGAAACCCCCGGCGGCCGCCAACCCCGGGGGGGTTTATGGGTATAATACCCTCCATGCTTACATATATCCTGGTTGCGATGATCCTCGTCACAATGCTGTTTTTCACCCTCACCCGCCTGGCGGTCGAACGTATTGAGCGCGCCCACCACGGGCAGCGGACAGATTTCTTCAAACACTACCCGGTCAATGCGGGTGATATCGTCTTCCTGGGCGACAGCATCACCGACGGCGGCTGCTGGGACGAGATGTTTCCGGGCGTACCGCTGAAGAACCGCGGCATCAACGCGGATACCACCATCGGGGTGCTCAACCGCATCGATGGTATCGTCAGAGCCAGGCCGAAAGCCATCTTCCTTCTCATCGGCACCAACGACCTCAACAGTTACACCCACCGCAGCAATAACGAAATCCTCGCCACCTACACCAGCATCCTGGAAAGATGCGCGGCGCTGTCACCGGAGACGCGGGTCTTCGTCCAATCCATCCTGCCCAGGCGCAAGAACTTCACCCGCCGTATCCAGGCTTTGAACGAGCGGCTTGAAGCGCTGTCGTCCAGGTTTGGGTACGCCTTCATCAACCTTTATCCCTCTTTTGTCAACGAGGAAGGGGGCCTCAGGGCTGAATTCACCAACGACAACCTGCACCTGATGGCTGCCGGATATTTACGGTGGACAGAACTGCTGCAACCTTACATCAAGGAATTAACCTCAAATTAACTTCACCTCTAAACCTGCCCGTGAGGTTTGCCGCGGTGCAACCAATCACGCCTGGCAGGGTTTTAATGCATACATTACAGGTCATATTCCAATTCTCCGCATCATAAAACTAATATGTCCTTGTATACCACCAGAAATATGCCTTTAAGGCGATGTGTCTGGAGCGGTTAAAGTGTATTCTCAACCCGCTTCAGGGCACGAAACCTCGCGAGGAAAGCAGACTCTATAATGGATAAATTTACTGAAAAAATAATGTTTCATCTTTCAAAGCCGGTGGTACGTACCTACACCGACACGATGTTGAACATGGACGTCCACCAGAAACTGCCCTTCCCGGCAGGAGCCAAGATCATCGCTCCAAATCACCCCAGCACCACCGACCCCTTTTTCGTGGCGGCGATGCTCGGGCACCAGTCCTTCATCATGATCAAGGACGTGCTGTTCAACGTCCCTGTTCTGGGGGAATACCTCAGGAGATCGGGGCACATCGAGGTGGCGGCCGGGCGCGGGCAGGAAGCCATCGACGCCGCCCTGCAGCACCTGGCGCAGGGTCACACCGTCATGATCTTCCCCGAAGGCAAGGTCAGCCCGATCGGCGGCGGTTACAACAAGGTGCGCTCGGGGGTTGCCCGCCTGGCGATCGCCAGCGGCGCGCCCGTGTACCCGGTGGGCATTCACCTGAACAAGGGGCGCATCCACGCCATCCAATCGGTGGTGAAAGGCCAGGAGGAAACCGGGTACTGGTACCTGCGCGGACCTTACACCATCACCGTCGGAAAGCCGCTGCGCTTCAGCGGTGACATCGAAGACCGTGAACACGTGCAGGAGACAGCCCGCCAGGTAATGCTCAAGATCATGCGCCTGGCATACGAGAGCCAGCAACGCTGGCTGCGCAAGACCGGGGCGATGCCCGGGGCGCTCGAAACCGCCTGATTTTGATATATCGTTTACTCGCTTTACCGCGCCCTCCATGGCGCGGTATGTTTTAAATGGAATCTGTATACAATTAACAGGAATCTCTTCACGAGGAGCAAGCAATGAATCCACAACGCTTATTGAAAGGTCCTGAATCCCTGTTGGATATCAACGGGGCGTTGAAACAGGCTGGTTGGGCGCCGCAGCCCGTGCTGGACGCCAACCTGGAGAACAGCCGCTTTTACAAAGTCAAAGCGCTGCAAAAACTGCGCATGAAGGTGTGGGATTATTACGCCATCACGACCCCGACTCATTTTTTCTCGTTTACCGTCAGTGACATCGGCTACCTGGGCATGGTGTTTGCCTACGGCATTGAGTTCAACAGCGGCGAGTACAAGGAACAGACACTGGCATTGCTTTTCGCGGGTGGTGTGAAACTGCCGCGCAACAGCACGTCGGGGGTCACTGAATACACCGGAAAAGGTGTCACGCTGCGCTTCAGCGTGCAGCCCGGCACCCGAACGCTGAGCGTGCGCTGGCCCGGTTTCGGGGGCAGTGCCTTCAATGCCGAAGTGACGCTGGACTGCCCGCCGCAGCATGAGTCAATGAACATAGTCATCCCCATCCCCGGCAATCGGTATTACTACAACCGCAAGGTCAACTGCATGCCAGCCAGCGGTTGGGTGGAATACCTCGGCACGCGCTACCCGATCGACCCCGCCACCTGCCTGGGCAGCCTGGATTGGGGGCGCGGTGTGTGGGAATACAGTTCGTTTTGGGTGTGGGCGAGCGCCTCGGGCTTCCTGGCGGACAGGCGGCGGGTGGGGCTGAATCTGGGCTACGGGTTCGGAGATACCAGCGCCGCCACCGAGAACTGCGTGATTCTTGAGGGCAAGGTCCACAAACTGGGGCAGGTTGACTTTACCTACTCAAACAAGGATTTCAAGGCGCCATGGACGATGCGGTCGCCAGATGGACGGCTTGACCTGGTGTTCACCCCCTTCTTCGAGCGAGTGGCGAAAACCGACGCGCTGGTCTTGAAGAGCGAGGTACACCAGATGTTCGGGCGCTACAACGGCACGGCGGTCACCGACGACGGAGAAAAGCTGAGCATCACCGACCTGGTCGGCTGGGCTGAAGAACACAACGCCAGGTGGTGAGCGCCCGGCTGATCATTTGATGTAGATCGAGAAATTCCCGTTTTCCGCGAGCAGGGTCATCTTTACGTCCGGCGGTGGCGTTTTTCCTTTATCCACCAGCACAAACGCCCCGGGCGGCACCTGCGAGAGATCGCTCACCGGCTGCAGGTCGCGCGTCTTATTCACGCCGAACAGCGCGTATTCGATGATGTTCTTGCGCATGTACAGGTACAGCGGCGCGTCCGACGGAATGGCGGCGTTTATGAATTCAATATCGGTGATATCCCCCGGGCTTTGATGGAAATGGTTCTCATAATACGACTGGCGGAAGATATCGCGGCGGTTGGGGCTGGTGAGCGCCAGGTCCTCGATGACGCGGTCACTGAGATACAGGGTGGCGCGGCTGAAGAATCCCTCGCCGCTGAGTCTTGCGTGCTGCCGCTCCTGGAAGGCGTACAGGGACGCCTGGGTGACGAGCGGTCTTGAATCATTGATCAGCAGGGTGGAAAGACCAAGGTAGAAGGCGCTGATCGATAAAACCGCGCACACCAGGCTGCTCCAGACCCTTTTTTGTGGTACGAGGACGAAAAAGAGGGGCGCGAGCACCATCAGAGGCAGGATGAGGTACCTGCCGTTGGTTGGGCTCCAACCGCTGATGAGGACGGATATCAATATAAAGACCAAGATCAAATATGTGAGCGCGAACCACAGGTAGCGCTTGCGCTGCCTGTCCTTGCCGGCCAGCACAATGATGACGGAGAGCGGAACAGCCAGGATGCTCAGCGGACCGAACCAGGCGGCGTCCTCGTTCAACGGGAACGGCTCGGTATAAGAGAAGTATTCTTCATCCCCTTTGGAGATGTACGCCTGAACCTGCGGGTCGATCCCGAGGGTATCGTACAGGGAGCGGAAGGCGTTTTCCCGGGCGGTCAGCGCGCCAAGTTTCCATCTGCCTGCCATGCCGTCGATGCTGAACCCCTGGTAGAGATAGCGCGCCGCGTTGGTGGTGTACTGCCGGGCGGAATCGGGGCGTGAAAACGGCAGGTTGTAGCGGTAACCGGCGAACATGTCCGATTCATGGCGGTCGCGCTCCAGCGCGTTCTGAATGAATTTATATGATGAGAAGGCAGCAAAGAAAACCAGGAAGATCCCAGTAGCGTTGAACGCTGTGCGCCAGGTGAGATGTTTGCGCAGCAACAGGAAGACCAACGCCAGCCCGTAGAACGGCAGGAAGAGAAAGGCAGTCTGTTTGGCGCCGAGCGCGACCGCCAACGGCAGCAGTGAAAGGACAAGATGCGCGGTGTTATTGGACTTTATGAACATCACCAGGAAACAGGTCGAAATCAGCGCCAGGCTGGCAACGAAGGCATCGCCCTGGTAGGAATACGTTTGCAGCAGGACGACCGGGAAACACAGGCTGATGAGGGCGGCGGTCAGGCCGGCCTTCCTGGTCGCGCCTAGCAGCACGGCTATCTCGTATACCGCGCAGACAGCCGCGGCGAGCGCCAGCCACTGGATGAGGTAGAACAGGCGCTCGCTGCCCCCCAGCAGGAACAGCCACACCCCCTGGATGGAGATGTTCACCGGGTAGTTGAGCTGGGTCACGGTGGTGGCGTTCCAGGAAGCCAGCGAACCGTGCTGGATCCAGTAGTAAACGCGCAGCAAGTGGGTGTGGAGCGAATCGGAGTTGTTGATGGGCGCGAGCGCGCCGATATACAGGCTGAGGAGCAGCACGGCGGCAATCAGAACTCCCGGCAGCCATTCCCAGCCTCGCGGGCGGATGGGGTCGAACCTCAGCGCCGGAAGGCTCTCCTTGAAAAACCGTTTACGCGGATCGACCAGCAGCAAGCCCGCTACCAGGCAGAGGATGAACTGAACCAATAGATAGAGGAGCGGGTTATCCAGCAGGCGCAGCAGGCTAAGCACCTGCACCACCAGGATATTTACCGAAACCGTCAGCATAAAGAACAGCATCACCACCCGGGTCAACGAGAGGCTACGGAAGACCCTGAGGCACAACAGACCCGCAATAACGATGTACAGGATGGCGGAAAGGATCAACATGAACGACCTGTTAACCGGCTCGGGTTCATTTTACCAGCCTATGGCTTGCGGAGAAGCACTTCCTGTTTTTCGATGCGTTCATGCAGGCTGGCAACCAGCGGACAGGCGCGCGTGTGATCACTCGCCGGTTTGCGCGCCAGTGGTTTCACCGGCACACTGGAAATATCCAGCGCCACCGCCTGCACAAAGAACTGCACCGCCAGGATGATGGGCAGGACAGCGATCAGCACGGTGCCGGTCGTGGCGGGGATGCCGGTCTGATCCGATTTGACCCACTTGACGATGCCCCACACCGCCCCGAAGACCCCCAACACAAGGCTGGAGAGCAGGAAGAAAGAGACGGCGGAAAAATCGAACTTGAAATAACGGTTATAGACCCGGTTGAAGATGCGGTAGATCAGGTTGGATGAAAAGAGCAGGAATTCACGCGGTATGTTAATGGAACTGCCGTGCTCATTGTAGATGGCCGGAATAGGCACGTCTTCGACCACCGCTGCCAACTGGCGCAATTCCGCCAGCATCGAAGTTTCGAAAAAATAGTTCTTTGAGATCCGGTCGGGGTTGAGCAGCGTCAGCGCCTGCCGCGAAATGCAGGTGTAACCGTTGGTCGGGTCAAAGATTTGCCAGTAACCTGTAGCTACCTTTGTGAGAAAGCTGAGCGCCTGGTTGCCAACGCGGCGGATGAATGGCATGCTGCGCAACTCACGCGGGTGGAGAAACCGGTTGCCCTTGGTGTAATCAGCGTCCTGCTTGAGGTGGGGCTCGACCAGATCATCGAAGTAATCGAGGTCCATCTGGTCATCGCTGTCGACCTTGACCACCAGGTCCGCGCCCTTTTCAAGCGCGTAGGCGTACCCTGTCAGCATGGCACCGCCCACCCCCTGGTTCTTGTGATGCGACACGAGGTGCACCCGCTCATCAGGATGCGAAAGCACCAGCTGCGCGAGGTTATCGGGGCTGGCATCGTCAACGACCACGATCATCTTCACCTGCGGCGGGATCTTATCCAACACGGTGAGGATGGAATTCGCGGTGTTATACGCGGGAATGACCACGGCGATTTGGGGTGTATGCTCAGTCATAGCATTGTGCCCTTTCGGTCAGGGATCCTCTTCAACTAATTATACTTGTATTGAGGGCGGGATTCTTTAAAAAGACAACCCCGGGATCCCGGGGTTGTCTGTAGGATCGGAGC
>CAYYBP010000043.1:0-15230 GCA_964470275.1 uncultured Anaerolinea sp.
CCCCTGGTCAAGGTTTTCAACGCGATGGGCTATGATGCCATGACCCTGGGCAATCACGAATTCAACTTTGGCAAGGACGTTTTCACCAGCGTACTGGGTCAGGCGACCTTCCCGATTCTGCAGGCCAACGTGGAAGATGATGGTTCTTATGGCCTCAGCGCTGTGCCTGTCGAGGATTATGTCGAAAAAACCATCGACGGGGTCAAAGTCGCGATTATGGGAATTGGCAACCACCGCATTCCCAACTACGAGCTCCCCAGCAATATCCCGGGGCTTACCTTTACCAACCCGATCACCAAGGCACAGGAACTCGCGGATGATTTGGGCGGTACAAACGACGTGGTCATCGCCCTGACGCACATCGGCTTCACTGAGAATCCAACCAGCGTTGAAGTGGACACCAATGTGGATACCAACCTGGCCATGACCACCAACGGCATCGATGCCATCATCGGCGGTCACAGCCACACGGATCCCTCCAAACAAACGCAATACTCCGGATCGTACCTGTACCTGCCCACCATCCTTGGGAATACGGATGGAGACCCGGTGCTGGTGACCCAGGCTTACCGCTACAACAACTACCTGGGTGAGGTGGTGTTGGGGCTGCGCTCCACGGGAACCGGCTGGGAAGTGGTCAGCCAAACCGGCCGGTATATCGCTGTCAACAAGGACACAACGCCAGAAGATCCTGAGATCAATACCATCGTTGACGCCTACAGCACAGTGCTGGCAACCTACAACAATACTGAGATCGGTAAAACGACTGTTCCCATCGATACGATGACCGCCTTCACAGCCGAGACCAACGGCGCGAACCTGCAGGCGGACGCCTCGGTGTACGTGTTGAAGGATGTCAATGGCATTCCGGTCGACTTCCATTTATCCGGCGCGATGACCAATAAACTGATCGCGACAGGAGCCACTGAAGCTGCGCCGTACACACTCAAGATCTCGGACATGTTCGCTGCCATGCCGTACGAGAATTCTCTCGTTGTACTCAGCATGAACGGTCCGCAGTTGAAGGCGGTGCTTGAGCGCGCCTACCGCAACTACTATTACTACAAGTATGTACCGGGTTATGGCGGTTACTCATTCTACACCACCTGCATGCTCTCTACGAACTTTGGTAATAACATCGCTTACAACGATACCTACCCCGAACTGCCCGACGGCAACAACGTCATGTACCTCAAGATCGGGGGAGACCTGGTGGACTTCAACGACGCCACGCAGTACTATAACGTCTCCACGGTCAACTACCTGGCGGCGGGTTCGTGCAACTTCAACGATGGAGGTGTGAGTCTGTGGCCTCTGGATCAGATCGTGGCCGACACCCAATTCTACGTGCGAGACGCGGTCATTGATTATGTCACGCATGAAGGCATCGTCTCACCCATGATAGAAGGCCGCCTGGTCTTCAATCCCGAATCCGTGACCTCAATCAGCCCGGATTCAGCCGTGGCTGGCACTCCCGGGATCACGCTGTTTGTGAGAGGAACCGGATTCACGAGCGGTTCGAAGGTTGCATGGAACGGTGTGGAGCTTCCAACTACATTTGTGGATTCAGGTCTGCTGACTGCCGAAGTCAGTTCGACGTTGCTTGAATCGGTCAATATCGCAGATGTGACGGTGGGAGCGTCTGAGAAATTCCCGTTCAGTATCTACACCTTCGCGGATACCCCATCAACCCAATGGTACTGGCGCTGGGTGGAAGTCTTCTTCGCCAAGGGCATCACCACCGGTTGTGCGATCAATCCCCTCCGGTACTGCCCCGACAGGCCGGTGACCCGTGCTGAAATGGCCGTGTTCATCTTGCGCGCGATGAATGTGGAAGACCTGCCATACACACCCACGCCGGATGCTTCCGTCGTTGGAGTATTTAGCGATCTGCCTGTAGCTGGAAAGGATTGGATGCAGCCATGGGTCGAAGAGTTCTATGAGAACGGCATCACCACCGGCTGCGGGATGAATCCGCTGCGCTACTGCCCGGAACGCAATGTCACCCGCGCGGAAATGGCGGTGTTCCTGCTGCGCACCATGCATGGCGCGAGCTATACACCTCCTGCGGCGACTGGCGGTATCTTCTCAGATATCCCTGTGGCGGGTAAGGAATGGATGGCTCCGTGGATCGAGCAATTCTACCGCGAGGGAATCACCACCGGGTGCTCTGCTGGGAAGTTCTGCCCCGAGCAGCTGGTAACACGGGCCGAAATGGCGGTGTTCATCGACCGCGCATTTGGCTTCCAACAACAACCGGTATCCAGCGCGTCTCTGCAAGAGTTCCTGGATCGTGTATTTGGTGATTAGGAAATCAGAGAACTAGAAAAGTCTTAAAAAGAGTGAGGGCGGAAACGCCCTCACTCTTTTTAATTCGCGGTTTATTGTGACCTATGATGGGTCAGGTAATTGTTCAACCGGACCTGTGGGTTGTATACAAGGTTCCTTAAACCGATACACGATTAAAAGCATCAGCAGCGAGAGAAGAACGATCAACGGGTATTTATTGGCGATGATCGCCAGGTAGGGCGGCATGATCACGTAGGAGCGGCCGATAAAGAACATCAGCGCCAGCGTCAGCAACAGGTGGATGTAATCCCAGAACCTGGAGGAATAGATGATTCTGACTGCCAGAATGCCCGCCAGGACCAGGAGGGCGGCTGATAAGATCACCAGTTTGTAATCGTGGCTGGTCGTGGGAAGAACACACATCAGGGGGACTGAAACCATCGTGAGCAGCAGCGCACGGGTTTCACCTTTCGCGTTCTTTATCGCGTAGTAGCAGGAGATCCCCCAGATAACGACCGGGAGGGTGGTGAGGGCGACCTTCAGCATTGAGGCGTGGTCTTTCACCTGTGGATAAATATCCCCCAGGTAAGCGGTGTATGAGAATCCTGAATGGTTCCCCGTCCACACAGCCGGGTCGAGGGTGTAGACCACCATGGTTCTGAGGAAGGCGATCGCGTTATGAAACCCGAGTGACAATAACAGGACGATGTTGATCAGAAGCGCCGGCAGAATGAGCTTCTTGCCGTGGATCAGGAACAGCACCAGGAACAGGGCTGCGGGATAGATCTTTAGATGCGTGGCTATGGATAACAGCAGCACCTGCCACAAAAATGACCCTTTCTTTTTGATCGCCAGATACATCGCGATGGTGGCGAACAGCAGGGCAATCGCGTCGTAATTGCCTCTTTCAATGCTGAACATAAACGGGTAGCTGGAAATGGTATAGAACAGGACCGCCAGGAACGCGCCGATGGAAATGACCCCGCTAAGCGCTCTTCCCAGCCCTAAACGTTTGAACATGAAATCATTGATCAGGATGGTGATCAATCCCAGCGTGAGAATGTTGCACAGATATAGTGCGATCACAATGAGGATATATGCCTGTTCTTCGGTGAATAATTGCAGCGGCATGAACAGGGCGTGGGTGAAGGGCGGGTAATTTGAGTACTGCGAGATGTCAGTGTGTTCTACGTAGATCTCCTGTTTATTTAACACCATGCGTGACGGGTTATAGAGACCGACCTGAAAATCCGTTCCCACTCCTTCGCCGGCCGCGAAGAAATATTGAATGCATTTGAATTCCTTCGCATGCATATCGATGCGGGGGTAAATATTATCAAAGAAGTAAATCGCGCTTATCCCGATCCCTAGAATTAGCAGGAAAGCGTAGATGCGCTTATCCTGTGTCAACTTCACGACCGGGAAGACCTGCCTCAATGTAAGATCGCTTTTTTTGGTCCTGATCCATACGCCGAAGAGGATGATCAGCGCCCCGATCACTGTCCAGGAAATTTGCACATGGCTGATCCCTTTACTGTGCCCGAGCCCAAGCAAGTCCGCTCCGAGCGAGAGCAGGATCATAGCAGACCCGATTACGATCACAGCCGTGCTGATGAACTTTCGTGAAAGCAGGAAGTTAAGCAGCCGGAAAAACTTGCTATCGGAATAGTCCTTGTTTGATATTAACAGCCATAGTCCAAAGTAGAGCAACACCAGCCCGGCGGCGGTGCCTTCCACCTGGGCGCGATTAAACCCCGGGTGAACGCCGAAGCCCAGCAGGTCAGCGAAAATCGAGATCACGGCAACCGCAGCCCCGGCCACGATCACTACCCAGCCGGCCATTTTCCTGGAGGTGATGAAACGGGTAAAGCTGTAGAGCCGGCTGGCAGTGGGGTCGCCACGCGGACGCCATGCCCATATTCCAATCAGCAGGATGAGAAAACCGGTTATGGCGCCCAGAACCTGTGCCCAGTTCAAACCGGGATTATGCCCGATCCCGAGAAGATCAGCAGCAAGAGATAAAAAGATCAGTACAGGTCCTGCAATAATGAGAAAGATGCTGAAAAGACGCTTGACCATGGATTTCCTCCGTAAGTTCGAACTCTATCATAGCACTTCATCGATATAATGCAACCCGGTTTGAAAGCGGCTTTTTGGAGATATGCGGATAAGGTTCCTGGTTACTTATACCGATCAGGAAGTGCTGTGTATAATTCAGCTATCGGAAAAAACCAGATCGCGGGAGCCAATATGAAAAAGGTATTCTTTTCTTCACTTGGGGGATTACTGGCGGTGGCAGCCATAGCGGGCTTCATCATCAGCGCGGTGGGGATTATTGGTTTGTGGAGCATCGAGAAAAACACCACCGCCAGCCTGGTCAATACAATGGACCTCCTCGACAGGACCCTGCAAACCACCCATGATGGGTTATCCGTCGCCTCGCAGGCGCTCGAGCAGGCCAATGATTCTTTAGACGCGCTGGTCTTGGCGGTCGATGCCACGGGTCAATCAGTGATTGATACTGTGCCGTTCATGGACGCTTTGAAGAAGATGACCAATGAGGACCTGCCGGGGGCGCTCTCCTCGACAAAAACTGCTTTCCAATCCGCGCAGTCCAGCGCCAGCGTGATCGATGCCACGCTGGGTGTGCTTACTGCCATACCTTTCCTTTCCACGCCTTCCTATAAAAATGACATACCTCTTAGCGATGCCTTCGGGAATGTAGCTGACAGCCTGGACCCGATCTCAGATTCGCTGACCGCGATGGGGGATTCGCTGGATGATTCCAAGGAAAACATGGGAGACATCAACCTGGCATTTACACAGATCTCCACCAACCTTGTGAGCATCGATACGAGCATCAGTGATGCCAAAGGGATCACCGATCAGTACCTTGTGATCCTTGAGGACCTCAACCTGCAGCTCGACCAAACCAAAGATAAGCTTCCCCGCACAATCCGGGGCGTCGCCTGGTTTATCACGATCGCGCTCATCTGGCTGGCGCTCACGCAACTTGGATTGCTGATGCAGGCTTTGGAAATGCTTGGTTTGAGATTCCCCCAGGAAAAAGCGCCTGAAGCTGCGGTTAACCTGGAGGAGAATGCTGGAAAACCTGGGCCAAATGGGGAATAAGGACCGTTGAGCTGAGTGGAGTCGGCAACGGCGGTTGACCGCGCACCCTCCCTTGACATCCCGGGCGGCTGAGTCTATACTGAACATAGATAGTGAGTACGGGGAGCCCGACGTTTCGGGCTGAGAGTAGGGAAATCGCCCTAGACCCGCATAACCTGATCCGGATCATGCCGGCGGAGGGATGCGAACCATGTTTACCAACCCTCCCTGGCGGAGGGTTTTTTTTATGAAAGATGAACTTGCCTTAATTTTCGCGAACGGGGAGCTGACGCACCCTGAAGCTGTGCGCGAGCTGGCCCGGAACGCGAAGCTGATCATCGCCGCGGATGGCGGGCTGGCGCACGTCCAGTCTCTTGGATTAAAGCCCAACCTGATAGTTGGAGACCTTGATTCCGTCACGCCCGACCAGGTTAGATGGGCTGAGGAGCAGGGCTGCGAGATCCGGCGCTTCCCCGTGGACAAGGATGAAACCGATCTTGAGCTGGCGCTGCGGGCAGCCGAGGAATCGGGCTGTAAAAACGTGATCATCACCGCGGCGCTCGGCGGCAGGCTCGACCAGACGCTATCCAACATCTTTCTGATGAACCTGCCGCGCCTGTCGGAAATCGAACTGCGCATAGATGAAGGCGACCAGGAGGTCATTCTCATTCTGCAATCGATCGAGGTTACAGGCAAAGCGGGGGATACCGTATCCCTGCTGCCGCTTTCGCCGATCGTGCGTGGTATTACGACCAGCGGGTTGAAATACCCATTGATTGATGAGAGCCTGGTGTTCTTCCAGAGCCGCGGCATCAGCAACCGGATGCTGAGTAATTCCGCGAAGATCCAGATCCAATCGGGCATTCTCTTGTGCATCCACACCCGCAGCGAGGTGGAAAAATGAAAATACTTGCGCGCGCTTTCTTGCTCTTTTTGCTGGTATCTCTGCTGGTTGGATGCGCAAAACCGACGCCAGCCGCCGGTACACTTACCGTGATGACCCATGACTCCTTCGCGGTATCCGAGGCCGTGGTGAAGGAGTTCGAAACCGAGCATAACGTGACGCTGGTCTTCATCAAATCCGGAGACACCGGTGCGGCCCTGAACCGCGCCATCCTCACCAAATCCGCTCCGCAAGCAGATGTCTTTTACGGTATCGACAACACTTTCCTCTCCCGGGGGATCCAGGAGGATATTTTCGAATCTTATACTCCCGCCAAACTCGCCGGTATTCCGGCTGAGTTCACCACAGGCACGATGGGAAAGGTAACCCCCATCGATTACGCGGACGTGTGCATCAACTACGACAAAGCCTGGTTTGCCGAGCGCGGGCTGGTAGCACCGGTATCGCTGGAAGACCTGCTGAAACCTCAATACGGCGCGGGCACGGATGGTACAGGTTTGCTGGTGGTCGAGAACCCTGCCACCTCATCACCGGGGCTCGCCTTCCTTCTGGCCACCGTTTCTGAATACGGGCAGCAATTCTACCTGGAGTACTGGCGTGATCTCAAAGCGCAAGGCGTGGTCGTGGTGAACGATTGGGAAACCGCTTATTACACCAACTTCTCAGCGTCTTCCGGGCAGGGGCTGCAGCCGATGGTCGTGTCTTACGCCACCAGCCCGGCCGCCGAGGTGATCTACGCCAGCACACCGCTGGATGAATCTCCGACGGCTTCGATCACTGCGCCGGGCACCTGCTTCAGGCAGGTGGAGTACGCGGGGATACTCAAGGGCACACAAAATCTTGAACTGGCTCAGCGTTTTATCGACTACATGCTGGACATTCGTTTCCAGGAGGATATGCCGTTGCAGATGTTTGTCTACCCGGTCAATCCTGATGCCTCGCTGCCGGAGGAGTTCATCCGCTTTGCGCAACAAGCGGATGAGCCGGCCGTGCTTGACCCGGTGCTGATTGCAGAGAACCGGGACAATTGGATCACCGAATGGAGCGAGGTCATGCTGCCTTGAGCCTTTTACGGCGCGCAGGGCAGTTTCCAACCAGATCCGGTGTGCTCTTATGGGGGCTGCCGCTGCTGCTGCTGTTGGCATTCTTCTTCTTCCCGATGGCGGAAGTGCTGCGGGTGATGTTTTCGCGTGAAGGGAGCATCACCCCGCGTCTCGTTTGGCAGCCGCTTTTCTTCACTTTTTACCAGGCATTCCTCTCGACCTTGTTAACCCTGCTGCTCGGGCTGCCTGCCGCCTACGTTTTCTCGAGGTTCGATTTCACAGCCAAGCGCATCATGCGCACCCTCACCATGCTGCCGTTTATTTTGCCCACGGTCGTGGTGGCGGCGGCGTTCAACGCCCTCCTCGGCCCGCGCGGATGGGTCAACCTGCTGCTGCAAAAGCTGGGCGGCGGCGACATGCCGCCCTTGACCTTCCTGGGTACTTTTACCGCTATCCTGGTGGCGCATGTTTTTTATAACATTGCCATCATCATCCGCGTGGTCGGCAGCGCCTGGTCGGAGCTTGACCCGCGTCTCGAACAGAGCGCCCAGGTGTTGGGCGCGTCTCCCTGGCGAGTTTTCACCGCTGTCACGCTGCCTTTACTGCGGCGGCCGATCCTTTCAGCAGCGTTGCTGGTTTTCCTGTTCGACTTCACCAGCTTCGGGGTGGTGTTGATGTTGGGCGGTCCAGGGTTGTCAACCCTCGAGGTATCCATTTACACCCAGGCGCTCTCGATGCTCAACCTGCCGATGGCGGGGTTGCTGTCGGTAATCCAGCTGGTATGCACGCTGCTGGTGATGCTGGTGTACGGTCGTGTGAGCCGCCACCTGGAGGTTCCGCTCTTCCCGCACCTGAGGGGGGAGGGCACCCGCAGGCCGCGCTCGGCTGCCGAAAAACTCATCGTCTGGTCGACCGTGATCTTCCTATTCATCCTGCAGGTGCTCCCGCTGGGGGCGTTGGCGGCCCGTTCGGTCACCAGGCTGGAGGCTGACCGTGGTCAGCGCGGCGAGGTGAAGACCGGTCTGACACTGGATTTCTACCGTGAATTGTTCATTAACCGACAGCAAAGCATCTTCTACGTTCCACCGGTGAAGGCGGTGGAAAACTCACTGCTCTATGCCGGCATCACCATGCTGGTCTCGGTCGCCAGCGGCACGCTGCTGGCGTACGCCCTGGTCAAGCGCCCGCGCACCAGGCGCTGGCTCGATCCGCTGGTGATGCTCCCGTTCGGAGCTTCCGCGGTGACGCTTGGGTTGGGTTTCATCATTTCCTTCAACCGTCTGCCGCAAGGGGGCGGAAGGTTCCCGTGGCTGATCCCTGTTGCCCATAGCCTGATTGCCATGCCTTTCGTGCTGCGCGCGATTCAACCCGCGCTGGCGTCCATCCCCGAATCACTGCGTCAGTCCGCCGCCGTGTTGGGGGCGTCGCCTGCCCGGGTATGGTGGCTGGTGGAAATGCGCCTGATCACGCGCTCGCTGCTGGTTGGCGCGTTATTCTCGTTCACCATTTCCCTTGGTGAATTTGGGGCGACGACCTTCATTTCCCGGCCTGAAAACCCTACACTGCCGGTGGCGATCTACCGCTACCTTTCGCAGCCGGGGGGCATGAATTATGGTCAGGCGATGGCTATGTCCACCATCCTGATCGTTGTCTGCGCGCTGTCGATCGGCCTGCTGGAGAGACTCAGTCAAAGCGCGGCGCGTGTTTAGTAGAGGAGAATTGATGAACCGCCTGGAACTAATCGACATCCACAAAGAGTATGAAGGAAAATCACTGTTAGACGGTGTGAACTTCGCGGTAGGCTCGGGTGAGATCCTTTGCCTGTTGGGAAGTTCCGGCAGCGGCAAGAGCACCATACTGCGCATCATCGCCGGTATTGAAAATCCGGATTCCGGCAGCGTGTATTGGAATGGCGTGGAGATCAAGAACCAGCCGGCTTACAGGCGTAATTTTGGCCTCATGTTTCAGGATTACGCGCTTTTCCCGCATTTGAATGTAGCCGAGAACATCGCCTTCGGGCTGCGCATGCGCCGACTGCCGAGGGTGGAGATCAACCATAAGGTGGCGCGCGCCCTGGAGCGGGTGAATCTTGAAGGTTTCGCAGAAAGGCGCGTGACCGATCTTTCGGGCGGCGAGCAGCAGCGCATCGCGCTGGCCAGGGCGCTCGCGCCCGACCCGCAATTGCTGATGCTGGATGAACCGCTCGCTGCGCTTGACCGCAGCCTGCGGGTTGAGCTGCAATCGGAGCTCCGCGCGGTGCTCCATTCCGCTGGCATCCCCGTGATCTACGTCACGCACGACCAGGAGGAGGCGCTGTTGATCAGCGACCGCCTCGCCTTGCTGCATGATGGCAGGATCGTTCAATGTGACCTTACCGAGCGCGTTTTCCGTGAACCGGTGAACCGCTGGGCGGCGCAATTCCTGGGGATGACGAACTTTCTTGAGGGCGTGGTCCGTTCGCTCGATCCGCTGCTGGTGGATACCGCGTGCGGCAGCTTCATGCCAGCCCCACCCCGCGTTGGCTACCAGCCCGCTCCCGGGCAGCAGGTTGCGCTACTGGTGAAACCACTGGGTCTTACCCTGGCCGCGGCGGATAAAGCCGGCAACGTGTTGAGCGGCGTGGTCGCCGAGTCTCAGTTCCTGGGAGACCATTACCGGATCAAGCTCCAGGTTTGCGGAGAAACCCCGTTTGAATTCTCTGGAGATCAAGGCATCCCAACAGGCGAGCGGGTGTCTCTCAAGCTGAAAGCGCAGGATTTGATCCTTCTGGCTGAGTAAAAAAATCCCGCGGTAACGCGGGATGGATGGTTGTTTAGATGCCGACAGGAAGATAATTTTTCAACAGCAGCCACAAAACGATGAGCAGCACGGTCGTTCCGACGAGGAACGCGAGGATCATCACGGCGGTGATCCGCCATATCTGCTTGCGCCGAAGGGCGATCAATTCCGCCCG
Source organism: uncultured Anaerolinea sp. (assembly GCA_964470275.1). Lineage (GTDB taxonomy): Bacteria > Chloroflexota > Anaerolineae > Anaerolineales > Anaerolineaceae > UBA6107. The sequence goes on from CAYYBP010000043.1 coordinate 10,301, forward strand.
CCTGCCTTCTTCGTCAGGATCTACTGGTGCTTCTGTCACTCAAGCGAGTCCGCTTTTTGCTTTTTCTTGCGGTTGTTCGCCCAGAGGAGAATGATGATCAGAAAGATCACCAGGATGATAGCAACGATCACCGGGATGATGATGGAAAGGATTGAGACAACCGTGGAGGTGGCCTGCTCGCCGATCGATGCCGGCACGTTCCCCAGGCCGCCAGTCGCAAGGTTCACCGCCGGTCGAACTGCCAGTGCCTTGACCGCGTGCACACCCCCTGATACCAGCAGACCGGCGATCAGCCCCATGATCGGGCTGACATCCCCGACCTGGCTGGAAGTGGCGGCGAAAACGATCGCGCCGGCTGTGGGCCGGATGAAGGATTGAATGACATCATTGACATGGTTCACACCCGGGAAGGCGTCTGCCAGGATTTCGACCACTGTCAATACACCCAATACCCCGATCACCCACCAGGACTCCATTAAATTCCATGGCTCCTTGAGATTGATCAGGTTGGTGAATTTCGACAGCAGCGACACCACCAGCAGCGGTATGTAGGCGTTCAGGCCGGCGCTGGCTGAGAGCCCGAAGGCGGAAAAAATATTCAAAATGTCCATTTGTTCTTGGTTCCTTTTTTACCAGGTTCCGCTGAGAAGATAGCGGATGAGGTCCATTACCCCGATTTGTAAGATAGCCGTGGTTATCCCGGCAATAAATATACGCATCCCGTCACGAAAAAGATGCAGCGATTTCTCCTTTTTTAGAATGATACACCATAACAGCGAATATACCATTGACAGGATCACAAAGATGGACAGGATGGAGAGGATGGCGATCGGGTAGTAGAGAAACGGGATGTTTGCAATGACGAGCAGGAAAATGATCCCGTTGAAAAGCATCAGCCATCCAAGTTGTTTCCAGTGAGAAAAGACCGCGGTTGGAACTTCATCGTGCCATAGGGTCTGGTTCCATAACGGGATGACCAGGTTGGCAAGCGCGATGCTGAACAATAAACCGCTGCCCAGGCGGGTATAGTTGGAAGGGGGGTAGAACGGCTGCAGCCCTGGTAGGAGGGTAAGCGAGGAGTTGATGCCATCGACCGCGAAGAGGATGAAGAAGACCGCCAACACCGCGATCTTCCACCTGGAAGGAACGCCCGCGCCCCGGTTCTTCACGCCAAGGTAGGCCATGGAGACCATTACGCCAAGAAAGGTTCCGGTGCAGCGGGAGCAGAGCGGTAGAAACTTACCGCCGACTGAAAAGGAATGGCTCTCCATCTGGTGGCACACGGAATACCCCGCGGCATGCAATTTGCCATCCACTCCTTCAGGGGTGAACACGAGCCAGACTGTGAAAACTGCCAGCAGGAGGAGGGTCAAACCAAGGTTTACCCACCTCAACTTCTGCGGCGAGGGCGCTTTGTTATCCATCATATCTGCCATTATACGGTTGAAGCTTCGACCCTGCAAGAAAACAGCTCATTCACAAAAATCGCTGTACAAACACCCTTCCTGTACTTGACACGGGCAATCAACTATGCTTTACTTGTTGTTGTACAGGTTAGCCATCCTAACGAAGAGGAGGTGGTGTCAATGATGTGTACAAGTTTTGAACACAGCGCTGCGGCATCCCTCCTCTCGCAAAAGTAGGGAGCCGCAGCGCCAAACCCCTCAGAGCCGTCAGACTGGCGGCTCTGTGGTTTAATCATACGGAGAAGGTGATCATGATCAGAAACCAGTGGTACGTCGTTTTACGCTCAAATGAAGCAAAACCTGATAAACCCATCGGTGTAACCAGGATGGGTGAGAAGCTGGTCTTCTGGCGGGATAAAGCCGGCGGGGTGATTTGCCAGGCAGACCTCTGCCCGCATCGCGGCGCAGCCCTGAGCCTGGGGAAGACACATGCCGGGGTGATCCAATGCCCGTTTCACGGTTTCGAGTTTGATCCCGAGGGGAAGTGCACCCGCGTCCCTGCCAACGGGCTGGCGTCTAAACCGCCGCAGGCGCTGAGGGTTGGCACCTACCCGGCGCGTGAAGCGCATGGGTATATCTACATCTGGTGGGGGGTTCCGCAAGCAGAGTACCCGCCGCTGCCGTGGTTCGATGACCTTGATGAGACCTACACCACAGCCGACTTTCATGATCATTGGTCCGTGGATTACTCCAGGGCGATCGAGAATCAGCTGGATGCCTTTCATCTTCCATTTGTGCACGACACCACCATCGGCCGGGGAGGGCGGACGATCGCGGATGGTCCCGTGTATAAAATGGTCGGAAACGAGATGCAGATCTGGGTTCACAATCGGTTGGACGATGGTACCAGTGTGGCGCGGCGGGCATCCGAATTGCCTCAACCCCAGGGTACGCCATCGCTGCGTTTTCAATTTCCGAACTTATGGATGAACCTCATCAGTGACGATATCCGTATTACCGCTTTCTTTGCCCCGGTGGATGATGAGAATTGCGTGATCTACCTGAGGAGCTACCAGCGGTTCATGCGGGTTCCGATCTTAAAGAACGTGGTCACGTGGTTTTTCAACCCCTCCAACCGGGTGATCCTCAACCAGGATAAACGGGTGGTGCTCACTCAACGGCCAAAAAAATCAGGTCTCAAGATCGCAGAAACCCTGATCCCGGCAGATGGACCGATCATCGCGTACCGGTCCAGGCGCCGCGACCTGCAAAAATCGGCCGGGCAGATCGTGGATTAGGCGGGTTTAGACCCCTTGCTGCGCTGCAGGTGAAAAGCCGCGCCCTCTACTGACGCGCCGAGCGTTTTTCCAAGGTAGATCCCCGGCGTTTCATCAATCAGCTGCGGAGAGTAAATAAAAGCGCCGCCACCAAACCCGAACAATGGGGGAGATTTCAGGCGGTCGAGTTTGGCTTTGAATGATCTGAGTTCGCGCGCGGCGTCGAGCGTGGAAGCGGATAGGATGACCATGTCGGCTTTTTCCTGCGCGGCGTAACTCGCCAGATCATCCAGCGGCAGGTCCGGTCCAAGGTATTCCACCTGGAATCCTTCGTGGCGGAGAAGGATTGCCAGCATCAGCACGCCCAGTTCGTGCATTTCCTCCGGGGCTCCGCCTATCAAAATATGCTTTGAACCATGCCTGGTTGGTAGACGCTGGAAAATCGTCATCAACTTTGCCCGTAGAAAATTGCTCGCGAAGTGCTCAGTGGCGACCAGGATCCGCCCGTTATACCACTCATCGCCGATCGTAACGAGGGTCGGGTTGATCACTTTCTCAAACAGATCCAACAGGCTTATAGACGCGGCCGCCTGCTCAAAGATCTGTGATGCGTCGGTTTCGTTGCTTTTGACCAGCCTTTCGAACAATTCCCTGCGCAGGATTTCAACCGGCATAGGCTTGAGCGTTGGTGCTGGTTTTGCAGCTTCGGGAATGGTGTGGATAATTTCAATTACGTGCGGGTTCTTTGTAATTTCATTTGCGGCCTGGCTGATCGAGATCCCTGAATCAACCTGTGATTTCAGCCACTTGAGGATCTCGATGTCGTGGTCGGAATAGAGGCGGTAGCTGTTTACTTCCCTGTTTGGCGTTAGCACCTGGTAGCGTCTTTCCCACGCGCGAATGGTCACAGGCAGGATGCTGGTTTTCTGGCTAACTGCTTTGATCCTGTATCGGGGCTGGTCGAAGATATCCGTCATTGCTCCTCCGTCATTCCTTAGATGAACATTATACATAAAAATGCCATCTCGATCGCGGCGGCTTTATAACTTAAGTATATAATTCAGGTACCGAAGATCAAGGAGGATCAATGTCAAGTGTTCGCGATCGATTTATCAAGTATGTGAAGATTAATACCCAATCTGACCGTGCGTCTGAAACCTGCCCGAGCACGGCGGCCCAGTTTGACCTGGCGCGCCTGCTGGAGAGGGAATTGGTGGACCTGGGTTTGCAGGATGTTTCTTTGGATGAGAATTGCTACCTGATGGCGACCCTGCCGGCCAACACAGAAAAACTCATGCCGGTCATTGGGTGGATCGCCCACATGGATACCAGCCCGGACATGAGCGGCGAGAAGGTTAACCCGCAAATCATCCCCAATTACGATGGCGGAGAGATCGTCTTGAACGCGGCGCTTGACATCCGGATGACCCCCAAGGAGTTCCCTGAGCTCGCCAAATACGAAGGCGAAGAACTCATCACCACCGACGGCACGACCCTGCTGGGCGCGGATGACAAGGCGGGCATCGCGGCGATCATGAGCGCGATGGAATACCTTGTGTTGCACCCGGAGGTAAAGCATGGAAAGATCCGGGTGGGATTTACTCCGGATGAAGAGATCGGCCGCGGAGCTGACCTGTTTGATGTTGAAAAATTCGGTGCGGATTACGCCTACACCATCGATGGCGGCGAATTGGGTGAACTGGAATACGAGACTTTCAACGCAGCAGAGGCCGTGGTTACAGTTCACGGCAGAAATGTCCATCCCGGCGTGGCAAAAGACAAGATGGTCAATTCCACCCTGCTGGCGATGGAATTCAACGCGATGCTGCCGGTTAACGAACGGCCGGAGTTCACTTCAGGACGGGATGGATTCGTTCACCTGCTCTCGATCGAAGGCACAGTGGAAAAGACCGGTATGTACTACATCATCCGCGATCATGATCGCAGCCTGCTCGAGAAACGCAAAGGGTACATGCACGACGCGGCGGATCTGTTGAATCGGCGCTACGGTCCCGGGCATGTCGAGGTGGAGATCAAAGACCAGTACTACAACATGCGCGAAAAGATCGAGCCGGTGTTTCACATCGTGGAGAATGCCCGGCAGGCGATGCTGGCGCTTGGGATCGAGCCCAAGATCCTGCCGGTGCGCGGCGGCACGGATGGCTCGCGGCTTTCCTTTATGGGGCTGCCCACTCCCAATATCTTCACCGGCGGGCTGTATGGGCATGGCAGATATGAGATCCTGGC
>CAYYBP010000044.1:0-15184 GCA_964470275.1 uncultured Anaerolinea sp.
TGAACCGAAAACCGGCAGTGGCTCCCTCATTAAAATCACTGGTTACGTGCGGGATCTCGATCCCCAAACAGTGCACATGAACATCCTTGATACCAGTAAACTACTTTACTGGAATTACGTGACAGACCCCCCTGGTGGACCCGGCGCTCCGGAGCCTGCAGTTTTTACGAACGCAGATGGAATAATGCGACTTTATTACTGTTCCCCCACCGCCGTCACCTCGGTGTCGCTCACCACTGACAGCCTCAAGGAACAGATGCCGGTCGGCACCGAGATCGGCACACTGGTGGCCGAAGGGTTGCATCCCTCCGAGTTTTACACCTACACCCTGGTGGACAGACTGAATTACCCGGATAACAACGCTTTCACGATCTCCGGCAACAAGCTGCTCTCTGCCGAGGTGTTCAACGCCAGCGTGAAAAACACCTACACCATCAAGGTAAACGCCTTCATGGATATTGAACCCAGGGACGAATCCATCGACGAGGTGTTGACCGTTTCCATCAAGCCCGCCCAGACCTTCTCGGATGTGCCTGTGCCGGAATGGTCCTGGCAGTATATCGAGAATATCTTCGCCAGGGGCATCACCACCGGCTGTGCGCTCAACCCGCTCAGGTATTGCCCTGACCGCGCCGTCACGCGCGGCGAGATGGCGGTGTTCATCTTGCGCGCGTTGAACGTGGATGCCCTGGCTTATTACGCGCCGGGGGAGGGTGCCGCCAACCCGTTCGTGGATGTGCCGGCGGCTGGCAAGTCGTGGATGGAGCCGTGGATCGCGCAGTTCTACAAGGACGAGCTCACCACCGGCTGCGCGGTCAACCCCATGCGCTACTGCCCCGAGCGCAGCGTGACCCGCGCCGAAATGGCGGTCTTCCTGCTGCGCGCCAGGGGTATCGCACCGGTGGATGATGGAATCAACCCGTTCGTGGATGTGCCGGTACCTGGCAAGGAGTGGATGGAGCCGTGGATCGTGACCTTCTACAACGAGGGTTACACCACCGGCTGCGGCACTTCCGGGGACAAGCTAATGTATTGCCCCGAACGAAGTGTGACCCGCGCCGAAATGGCCGCCTTCCTGGACCGCGTCTTCCTGGAGGAGCCGGCGCCGTAGGTTGCTTTGATTCAGATTTTCACAAGTGAGGGCAGCGCTGCCCTCACTTGTTGTATTAACAGGTGGAACAGCGTAAAAAGCGCTTAAGGTATAATACTTCAAGCCATTCCATCATCTAAAAGGTGACCCGCTTATGACGAACAAACCGGTAGGCCTGTTGTGGGATTCCGTTTCCAATAATAGCGGAGACATCGCGATCGGTATGGTCCTGCAGCGCTTCTGCGAGACCCGTGAAATCCCTTTCCGCGTCGTCGACCCATTCAACTTCCATCCGCGCGACTACTCCACCTTCATCATCGGCGGCGGGCAGATCCTGCGCACCTACTACGATTTCTTCTATCACAGCTTCAACGTCCCGGGTCCTCACATCCTCAACAGCGTCGGCATCCACATGCCGGACAATTTGGATTTTCTCAGAGAGTACCGGCTGGTATCAGTCAGGTCGAAGGCTGAGAAAACCGAGATCGCCCGCGCTTACCCGGACCTGGAGATCGAGGTGCATCCCTGCACCACGGTGCTGTTTGACCAGTTCTACGCGGCTGAACTGGAACAGGCGCGCCGCGGCACCCAGGGCGGCGACGAATGGGTGGGTGTGCACCTCAACAATACCACTCTGCGCAAGCTGCCGCGTCTCTTTCCCGCCCTCGAGCAGCTCAACCGTGAATGCCGCCTGATGTTCATCCCGTTCACCCACTACGAAAATGACCGTTTCCTGATGGAGACGCTTTCCAGGTGGCTGCCCGGCTCCAGGGTCTCGCCGGCCAACGACGTGGTCTCGGTCTTCGCCGAGATCGGCAGCCTAAAAGCGCTGGTGTCCTCCTCGATGCACGCGGCTATGTTCGCGTATCTGCAGAACGTGCCGGCGCTGGCTTTCCCGCAGGACCATAAGCTGCGCTACTTCTTCGAAGAGCGCGGTTTTCCGCAGTGCCTCTACACCTCGGCGGAGAGCCTGCTGCCCAACCTGCGCTCCCTGCTGGCAAACCCGCCGGATTATTCGTCATCCGCCGCGGCTGACCGCGCGGACGTTGAGAAGCACCTCGACCATATCCACCGCCTGGTGCTGGAAGACGCGCCTTATGAATACAGCGATGACGCGGAGTACACCAACCGCTCGTTCAACGAGATGCGCCGCTCGATGTATGCCTTTTACCGCCAGGAAAGCTTTGAGCGAAACACCCTTTCCACTCAACTGCTGGACCAAAGGCTGATCACCCGTAGCCTGGTAAAGGGCGAGTCTGATCTCGTGAGCCCAATTGAAAGGAAGGGAGTCAGGCAGGGTCGGCTATGGAAATGGATAGCGGCTCGCCGCGGCGCCGCCAGGCAGACCAGGCTGACGCGCAGCCCGGAGTACGAGTTGGTGAGCTCCTGCGGGCTCTTCGACGCCAGGTGGTACCTGCAGCACAACCCGGATGTGGCAGCCGCGCAAGCTGACCCGGTTCTCCACTTTCTCCAGCATGGCGGCATCGAAGGTCGGGATCCCGGGCCATCGTTCTCCAGCCGGGAGTATCTCGATGCCCACCCTGATGTCAGAGCTACCGGGGTGAACCCATTGATTCACTACCTGAAATCCCGCCAGGGCAATTGATGACGGGTAGACGGGACAATTTCGTTGACGAATTCAAGTAGCACCGCCTCCGAACACCAGGCTTCCGCGTTGAGCACCGATCAGCGGGGGATCAAGCGCGTCACGGTCTTTTCCATCGAGGGCGAATCCGCCAGCGCCATGCTGCGCATTCTCGGCCCGGCGAAACACCTTGGCTGGGAGGTGATCCACGGCTTCGACCGCGGGACTTTCCATTTTGAGGCTGTGAAGCAGGGAGACGTGGTCGTGCTGCAGCGTGACTTTTGCCGCGAGGTGAAGGCATACAACCAGGTTCTCTCCACCGCGCGGTCGCTGCAAAAGCCGGTCATCCTTGAGCTCGATGATCTCTTCTTTGACCTTCCGGAAGCGCATCACTGCCGCGTGCGGGGGTTCTATACCGACGCCCTGCTGCCGCTTTACCTGGCGCTCATCGACGCCGATCTCGTCACGGTGTCCACCGCCCCGCTGCGCGAAGCCCTGCTGCCGTACAACCCCAATATCCACGTAATCTCTAATTACCTCGAAGACGCGCTGTGGAAAATGACTGAACCAAAGCCCGTCGTGCCAAACCCAGAGAAGATCATCATCGGTTATATGGGCACGGAATCCCACCGTCCCGACTTGATAACGATACTCCCCGCGCTGCTCGAACTGGAGCGCAGGTATCCCGGGCGCATTTCCTACCGCTTTTGGGGCATTGAACCCCCTGCTGAGCTGGCTTCGCACTCTGAGGTCGAGTGGCCCGCGCGGTTAACCACCAGGTACGCCGATTTCGTTGAATATTTCCAATCTCAAAGTGCGGATATTGTCATCTCGCCGCTGGCTGATAATCTTTTCAACCAGTGCAAGAGCGCCATCAAGTACCTGGAGTACAGCGCGATCGGCCTGCCCGGAGTCTACAGCCGCATCGCCCCTTACACGGATACCATCCGCGAAGGCCGGGATGGTCTGCTGGCATCAAGCGCGGAGGAATGGGTCAGCGCATTAAGCGCGCTGATCGACTCGCCCGAATTACGCGGTCAACTCATTCGAAACGCCCAGGCGAATATCGCTGAAAACTGGTTGTTGTCGCGTAATGTGCACAAACAGCAGGAGATCTATGAGCAGGCGCTCGCCGGCTACGGCAGAGGGGAGCGCAGCTTTCCCCCGCACTTTGACCTCCTGCGCAACATCGCCGCCCAGCATTACGAGCTGCACCAGCGCCTGGTTCAGGATGATTCATTTTCGCGCGGTCAGCTCAGCGACAAGGACACGCTCATACATGACCTGCGAAAGGAAAAAGCGGAGCTTCTCAAGCGGATCGATGATTTGAATACTGAAGTCGTCACGTACGCCAACAGCCCGAGTTGGAAGCTCACGCGTCCTTTCAGAAAGTTGAGCAGGGTGCTGGGAAGGCGCAAACTGTGATCCGGGAAATCAGGGACTATTTGTTTTTGATAAAGAGCCGCTTATTCGATGCGGATTACTACCTTTCCACCTATCCGGATATACGCGCTGCAGACGTTGACCCCCTGTGGCATTTCGTCACCGTGGGCTGGAAGGAACAACGCAACCCGTCCAATCGCTTTTACACAAAACAATACGTGGATACGCATGCTGAAATCGCCGCGAGCGGGATCAATCCTTTTGTCGTCCATGCGCGGTCCATCCAACGCATACTCAAGACCCTCAATCTGAACACGAGTCAATCGCCGCAAGTCTCGGTCATCATCCCAGTTTTCAATCATATCGATGAGACTGTGCGCTGCCTGACGGCGATCGCCACGACTATTGAGAAGACCAGTTACGAGGTGATCATCGCGGATGACGGCTCCACCGACAGCACCCAACGGCTTTTATCGCGCAACCCGTCGCTCCGCTATTTACGAAATCCATCCCCGCTTGGTTTCCTGCAAAACTGCAATGGGGCCGCGAAGACAGCCAAGGGCGATTATCTTGTCCTGTTGAACAACGACACCGAAGTTACCGGGGGCTGGCTGGACAACCTGCTTCAAACTTTCCGTGATCTTCCATCAGCCGGCCTGGTCGGCTCCATGCTCATTTATCCTGATGGCAGGTTGCAGGAGGCTGGCGGCGTGATCTGGCGGGACGGCAGCGGGATGAATTTCGGGCGGTTCGACGATCCTGAACGGCCGGAGTACAACTACCTGCGAGACGTGGATTACTGCTCCGGCGCCAGCGTCATGGTGCCGCGCGCCCTCTGGCAGCAGCTGGGCGGCTTCGACGAACATTACCTGCCGGCATATTACGAAGACACTGACCTGGCGTTCCGGGTCAGGCAGGCCGGGTACCGGGTGTTATACCAACCACTCTCCCGGGTGATCCATGTGGAGGGAGCCACTTCCGGAGTAGACCTGTCAAGCGGGGTAAAACGTTTCCAGCTGATCAATCAGGAAAAATTCCGCGACAGGTGGGCGGATGTGCTTAAGAACCACGGGATGCCCGAGGAGTTCGATCACAAGGACCCCCTCAAGCGATCCACGCATCGCAATATCCTGTTCATTGATGCCATCACGCCGCGACCTGACAGCGATTCCGGTTCCATCGATGCTTACCAGATGATGAAGACCCTTCGGCGCATGGGGCATTCGGTCACCTTCATCCCCAGGCACCTGGTTCATGATGGCAAGTACACGCGCGCGCTGCAGCAGGTGGGGGTTGAATGCCACTACCCGCCCTACCTTTTCTCCATCCAGGAGTATCTGAAGCGCGAAGGGCGAAAATTGGATGTGGTCATCCTGTCGCACTTCCCCGTGGCGCTTGATCTGATGGCGCAGGTAAGGGAATATGCTCCTGGCGCAAAGATCATTTTCAACACGGTCGATCTCCATTTTCTCAGGCTACAGCGCCAGGCCGCTCTTGACGCGACTCAGGCGGAGAAGATCGATACGGAGAAGGTGCGCGCGCAGGAGTTGCAGTTGATCCGCGACGCGGACTGCACCATCCTTGTCAGCCAATTTGAAAAGAAGTTCCTGGAAGAAATTGAACCCGGGCTGAGATTAAAAGTACTCACCCTGCCCAGGGAGATTCCTGGCAGGAGCGCGGGCTACAGTGAGCGGAAAGACGTGGTCTTTATCGGCGGCTTCGGGCATCAGCCCAATATTGACGCGGTCATGTATTTTGTTAACGAGATCTGGCCGCTGGCGGGCGAGAGGATGCCAGGCTGTAATTTCTTGATCGCCGGCAGCAACATGCCTGATTCAATCCGCAGCCTGGAGAGCGGTACGGTTAAACCTCTTGGGTTCATCGACGATTTGGACAGCCTGTTTAACCAGTGCCGTGCCAGCGTCGCCCCGTTGCGCTTTGGCGCGGGCATCAAGGGCAAGATCGTCACCAGCCTGAGCTACGGGGTTCCCTGCGTCGCCACGCCAATGGCAGTGGAGGGGATGAACCTGGAGGATGGCGTCGATATCTTCGTCGGCGATTCGCCGCGTGAATTTGCTGACCGCCTTGTGACCCTCTATGAAAATCAACCGACATGGGAATCCGTCTCTGACCACGCGCTGGCGTATGTAAACCGGAACTTCTCACTCGAGGTTTACCAGCAACAGCTGGTGGAACTTTTGAAATTCCTGGGTCTGGATTAAGAACACAGTTGTTTCATCAGGTAACAATTGTTTAAACCTGACACCAAGCTTCAATTCTTCCGCCCAGAATTTCCCGCGCCGAGATAAATCCAATGTACAATGAGGGTTAATGAAGACCAAGGACATATATTTATCCTGGCTGATCCGCCGCAGCGGTTTCTTCGACCGGGAGTACTACCTGGCGCGCAACCCCGATGTGCGTGACGCGGGTGCGGACCCGGTGCAGCATTATCTGCGCTACGGCTGGAAAGAAGGGCGTGATCCCTCGTCAGTTTTCAATACCCGCCTTTATCTCGAAGCCAATCCGGATGTGGCTGTGGCTGGCATCAACCCGCTCGTCCATTATCTCCAGTATGGAAAAAAGGAAGGCCGCCGGGTATTGCCAGACGCTGCAACGAATGGGTCAACCCCGCTTTATCAGGATGCGCCCCCGCGGGACGGAGGTGAAAAGCCTGGTCGACCGTGGGACACCAACCTTTTTGAGCGTGTGGAGGAGGCGCAAGCCGCAAGCAGTGACGCTGACCAGGTGTCCGCCACGGAGATGCTGACCTCGCTGAGCAGGAATTATTTCGACACTTCTGTCAAACTCGCGAAACTGCAGGCGGATGCCCCCGAAACCATGCGTCAACTGGAAAAAGCGCAAAGCGAACTGAAAGCCATCCGCGGTGACCGGTGGATGAGGTTGTTCTTCAAACTCAGAAAAGCGATCGCATCTTTCTCAAAAGGTACAGGAGCCGACCCGTTCGCTGTCTCGCCGTCCGTGGAAAAGAAACGATCGAAAATTCCCCTGGTTAGTGTCGTCATACCCATCTATGACCGCACCAACATCCTCATTGAGAGCATCGAATCGATTCTACGACAATCCTTCCAGGATTTCGAATTGCTGCTGGTATGCGATGGTTCCCCCGAAGCCACCCGTAGCATCATAAGTGATTATGCCCGGAACAATCAGAAAGTGCGCGCGTTCTTTTTCAATGACGGGCCCAGCGGCAGCGCGGTGCGGGCGCGTAACAAGGGGATCCGCGAAGCGCGCGGGACTTACCTGGCTTTCCAGGACAGCGATGATGTCTCTGATCCTGACAGGTTGAAAAACTCGCTCGCCGCCTTCGAAGAATCCGGCGCTGACGTTGTCTACGGCGGTTGGCGTGTACTTTCCGACGGGACGCGCGCGCATGAGCTCAAAACCGGGCAGGAGATCTTTCCGGGACCATGCGACCTTGAGAGTTTATTGGAGAGCTGTGTGCCATGCCAAAGCACGGTGATGGCGAAGACCAGCGCTTTGCGGGCGGTGGGAGGATTAAACCCGGAGCTGAAATACCGTGAGGACCACGAGCTATGGCTGCGCCTGGCATACCAGGGATACAAATTCTTCGCGGTCAACCAGGTTCTCACCAACCTCCGGCTGCACCGCAATAACCTTGAGCTGGTATACAAAGCGGATGACGCGCGCTACCGCGAGAAAATGCTATCGCTGTACACGAGGAATCCGCGGGTTTTACCCAAGGTCGGATACGTGATTCCCAACACCCAGATCTCCGGCGGTATCGCCATGGTCTGTCAGTACGCCAACCGCCTGCTCGCCAAGGGTTTTAACATCACGTTGATCGCGAAAGATGATTCCACATCGATCGATTGGTTCCCGGGTCAACTGGTCGAGATCCTGCCGCTGACGGGCATTGAGACCAATTACGATATCCTGCTGGCAACCAGCTGGGAAACCGCCCAAGCTGTAAAGGATCTGCCCGCTGGGAGAAAATTCTATTTTGTGCAGGGGCAGGAACCCGCCTTTTACCCGCCTGACCAGGTGGAGACTATCGAGCGGGTCAAGCAGACCTACAGGATGGATTTTGAATTCCTGGCGGTGGCGAAATGGCTGCAGGCCTGGCTTAAAACGGAATTCAACCAGGAGGCTGTGTTTTTGCCCAACGGCATCGACACCGGCATATTCCACAGGGTTCCTCCCATCGAGCCAAAAACCAGGCAGCCGAGGATCCTGCTGGAGGGTTCGATTGCGTACCCATTCAAAGGAATGGAGGAGGCCTTCAGGGCGATCGAGGGGCTGGATTGCGAGGTCTGGTGCGTGAGCGGGGTCGGAATCCCTCGACCCGGGTGGCAATGCGACCGCTTTTTCGAGCGGGTGCCGTTCCATGTGATGAATCACGTTTATTCAAGCTGCGATATCCTGTTGAAAATGAGCCACACGGAAGGCTTCCCGCTGCCGGGATTGGAGATGATGGCATGTGGTGGTATGGTCGTGGCGAGCCGCATCCCCGGGTTTGAGGAGTACATGGTGGATGGGTACAACGGTCTGCTGGTGCCGGTGCACGATCACCATGCTGCCCGCGAAGCCCTGCAGCGGTTGATAAGCGATTCGTCCTTACGCGCACAACTGGTACAGAACGGGATGCGCACGGTCAAGCAATGGACATGGGATGCGCCGGTCATCCAACTGGTGAACCTCTTTACTGAACAACAGGGCGAGCCGTTGGAATAGATGTGCCCGGACGGTGCGGGTAACAACGATACACAGGGTTAGGCATTGTTCAAAGAAATACGCGATTACTTCTTGATCAGAGCGAGCGGTTATTTTAACCGGGACTATTACCTGTTAAGAAACCCCGAGGTGAAGGCATCCGGCACTGATCCCGTCCTCCATTTTATGCGCCAGGGCTGGAAGGAGGGCAGGGACCCTTCGCCCGAATTCAAGTTACAGTATTACCTGGAACTGAACCCGGATGTGCGCCAGGCCGGCATCAATCCATTGATCCACTACATCCGGTTCGGCAGGAAGGAAGGCCGGCCGATCACCAATCCGGACCTGTACAACCGCTTCCTTGGGGTCCAGATCGGCTGTCAACACGACCGTTCTGTCCTGGACGTTTTTGGGCTGATGAATTTGGCAGCCGGATATGAAAGTGCCGTATTCGACCAGCCGGTGGATATCCTCATACCTGTTTACAATGGCAGCCAGCATCTTCGCCGCCTGCTGCAAAGCCTTTCCGCGAATACCACCATGCCATACCGCTTGTTGATCGCTGACGACGGAAGCCCGGACCCGCAGATCCAGCAGATACTGCAGGATTTCAAGGCCACCCACTCCGGGCTGGATATCACCCTGGTGCAAAATCCGCAAAATATTGGTTATCTCAAAACAGTCAACCTGCTGGCCGGCCTGACCCGCAATCATTTTGTGGTGCTTAATACCGATACCGAAGTGCCGCCAGGCTGGCTGGAGCGGTTGATGTACCCGATCTTTCGGGATGACCGGGTGGCGAGCACGACCCCGTTCACCAATTCCGGCACGATTTGCAGCTTCCCAAATATCAACCAAGACAATGTACTTTACGAAGGTCTGGACATTTCACAGCTCGACCGGTTCTTTCAGATGGTGGATTTTGAAAAGAACCTGGTGGAGATCCCCACCGCGATCGGTTTTTGCATGGGGATCAATCGGTCGGTGTACCTGAAGCTCGGCTTGTTCCAGGAGGTCTTCGGACGGGGGTACGGTGAGGAGAACGACTGGTGCATGCGCGCCAGCGCGGAGGGGTACCGCCACGTGATCGTCCCGAACCTGTTTGTTTACCACGCCCACGGCGGATCTTTTTCGGCGACGGAAAAGGAAAAACTGCTGGAAGCCAATTTGCAGACGATCCGCGCGATGCACCCGGAATACTTCCAGCGGGTTGACCAGTTCATCGCGCAGGACCCGCTGCGTGACATGCGCAACCTGCTTGTCGCCAAGATTCTGTCCTCGCTCGAGCCGCCACCCCTGGTGATTACTCACTCTTTTGGCGGGGGCGCTTCTGAATTCGTCCGCTTAAAATTCAAAGATGTAAAGTTGAAATTGCACGTAAACAATCTTGACTCCGCCGGAAATTACCGGTTGATCCTCGACCCGGCGGGGAGGGACGCGGAATCCTATCGGTTTTCGGATCTCCACGATCTCGACCGGGTGATCGAAACCTTCGGGGTTTCGGCTCTCTTCATCAACGAGTTGGTGTCATACCCGCGGGTTCTGGAGACCATCGATTTTCTGCTTGAATTGAAGAAGAAATACAGCGCTCTCCGGCTGGAATTTTTTGCGCATGATTATTTCAGTATTTGTCCTTCTTTTAATCTCTTAGATGATCACACAAGGTTTTGCGGAATCCCCACTGACCTGGATGTATGCGATGCGTGTCTCAAGAATAACCCGCGCGGAAAAGATTTTTATGGGGATGTCCAGCGGGATTACCCCGATCTACGGATGCAAAATTGGCGCGAGGCCTTCTTGTCCCTGCTGATACATTGCGATAGAGTGACCTGTTTTTCCCGCAGTTCACGGGACCTGTTTGTCAGGGCGTATCCGGATCTTGCCAGTGTGATAGAAGTAGCCCCCCACCAGGTCGATTGGGTGCGCAGGGTGAACCTGATCGGTTCAAGCGAGCGAAAGAACATCGCTGTGTTGGGGAATATCACGCTGCAAAAGGGGGCGGAGGTGCTCGTTAACCTGGCAGCCCACCTTGATCAGGTGCAGGCTCCGCACCAGATCCACATTTTCGGCGTGGTTGACGAACCGTTCAACACCCACCTGGACGCTTTCCACTCGGTTTACAAACACAATGCGTATAGAAAAACAGATCTCCCGGTATTGATGGAGGATTACCAGGTTGATATTGTCCTGATTCCTTCCATATGGCCGGAAACTTTTTCCTACACCACCGAAGAAGCCATCAAAATGGATCTTCCGGTGGCGGTGTTTGACCTGGGAGCGCCGGCTGAACGGGTTCGCACGTATAATAAGGGTCTGATCCTTCGAGATATGAACCCCGCTGAAATCCTTGGCGAGATCGAGGGATTCCTGGCATCACTGGATCATTCCAAACCTTAGAAAAACTGTATGCGTGCGCCGGGTAACCAGCGCACTGGAAACAGGAATTGCGTTAGAAAAGGATAATCAGAACACTCCATGGCGAAACAAAAAGGCTTCATTGAACACGTTCAGAGCTTCCTGCAGATCATGCGCGAAGAGGGATTGGGCACAGCGCTGACCCTGACCCTGCAATTCTACGCTGATCGCACCATTGTCAAGCTCATCAAGGAAGTGCCCTATCGCCAATGGATAAAAAAGAATGAACCAGATCGTGAAGGGCTGGAATTCCAGCGCCTGCAAGCCGTCTCATTGCCGCTGCACCCCCTCATCAGTATCGTGGTGCCAGTCTACAATCCTCCGCTCGCCGTGCTGGAAGCCACGCTGCAATCGGTGCTGGATCAGACCTACCCGGCCTGGCAATGCTGCCTGGCGAACGGTGACCCTGCAAACAAGGCTGTCAGAGACCTGCTCGAGTCTTATGCCGGGCGCGATGAACGCTTCAGGATTCTCCACCTCGAACAGAACCTGGGTATCGCTGGCAATACCAACGCGGCGGTCAGGCTCGCAACCGGGGACTATGTTGGTTTTCTCGACCACGACGACCTGCTTGCGCCCTTCGCGCTTTTCGAGGTGGCTGTTCGCTTGATCTCGCATCCGGATATCGATGTCTTCTTCTCCGATGAGGACATGTTCAACCAGAAGGGGAAGCGTGTCTACCCGTTCTTCAAACCGGGCTTCAGCCCCGACCTGCTGCGCAGCGTCAACTACATGTGTCATTTCCTGGTCGTGCGCAAGTCCCTGGGCGACCAGGTGGGTTGGATCCGGGAGGGCTACGAAGGCGCGCAGGATTTTGATTTCATCCTGCGGGTCAGTGAGTTCGCTAAAAAGATCGAGCGCATTCCCAAGATCCTGTATCACTGGCGCGCCATCAGCGGCTCCACCGCCGATGATTCCTATGCCAAGCCTTATGCAGGTCCATCCGGCATCAGGGCTTTGCAGGACCACCTGGCGCGGCGCGGGACACCGGGCAGCGTGGAAACCGTGTTCATGCCCACCTGGTACCGCATTCAATACGAGATCCCCGGCACGCCGCGGGTGTCCATCATCATTCTCAATCACGACCACGCCGCCGACCTGTGCAAGGGGGTCAGCTCAATCCTTGAAAAATCCACCTGGCAGCATTATGAATTGCTGATCGTGGAGAACAACAGCAAGGAGCCGGAAACATTCCAGCTCTACGAGGAGTTGAAAAAGCGGGATGCCCGTGTGAGGATCGTGGAATGGAACCATCCCTTCAATTATTCCCAGGTCAACAACTGGGCAGCCGCGCAAGCTTCCGGCGAGATCCTGTTGTTCCTGAACAATGACATCGAGGTCATCACGCCTGACTGGCTGGAGCAAATGCTGATGCACGCAGTCCGCTCAGAGGTGGGCTCGGTCGGGGCGAAGTTATACTTCCCCAACAACACCATCCAGCACGCGGGTGTGATCCTGGGGATCGGGGATGTCGCCGGTCATGGTCACAAGGGGTTTCCCCGCAAAATGGTCGGTCACGGCGGGCAATTGACTCAGATCCGGAACACCGCCGCCAATACAGCCGCCTGCATCATGCTGCGCAGGGAAGTGTTCGAGGAAGTGGGCGGGTTCGACGAAAATTACATCCTCGCCTACGGGGATGTTGACCTGTGCCTCAAGATACTGGAAAAGGGATACCTCAACGTTTGGACGCCGTTCGCGGAGCTCTATCATCACGAATCGAAGACCCGCGGCTACGAGAGGGCGCCAGAGCAGCTGGCAAGATACCACAACGAAGTCTACTATTTCTGGCAGCGCTGGGATGACTTCATGCGCCGGGGCGACCCTTACTACAATCCCAACCTCTCCTCCAAGCGCGAGGATTTTCACCTTGCCCGGAAATGACCGGAATCTGTTCTCTCGTTAACCAGCAGCGGTAAATTCTGATTTTGGATCCATGAAAACCTGTCCGGGGCGCCCTGGTTCGGGGGAAGAGGTCCTGGGGTAGTTTATGAATTATAATAATGCCAATCACCTTAAGATTATGTCAAGGGTATCTTTTCGTCTGCCAGGATATAAGATTTGAAATTACCGGAAAAAACTCTCAAAAAGAAGCACACCGCGCAGCGCCTGGCAGCGCTGGTGCATCATCCCCACGCTGAGACCGCGGTCTTCCTGACGATGCTGCTGGTGTTCACAGCGTGTGTGGGATATTTCGCTTTTCACCTGCATAAAGCGCTTGTGCCGGATGAACCCGGCTACATTTACATCTCCACCCTGTTCGCGCAAACCTGGAAGGTGCCATCCCCCACCGAGTATTCGCTCGCGTTGGGATTCAGCCGCTTCGAGCGCCTTCCCTTCTTGTACTTCTGGATCAATGGCCGGGTGCTCAACCTGCTCACCTGGGTTGCCCCACAAATTACTGATTGGCATCAGATCCTCGGGTTGCGGGTGGTTAATGGCCTTTACTCAATCCTCTCGATTTTATTCACCTGGCTGCTCGCCAGGGAGGTGATCAAGAAGCCCTGGTGGCGGTTGCTGCCGGTTTTTATGATGACCAGCACACTGATGTACGCTTTTCTTTCCGCTGGTGTTTCCTATGATAATCTCGCCAACCTGGGGGCGGTTGGCGGCATCTATTTCCTGGTACGCGTGCTAAAAGGCAGGCCGCTCATCACCAACAGCCTGTTGTGGATCTTCTTCATCGCAGTCGGGACCATGGCCAAGAAAACCATTTTGCCTGTCGCGCTGGTTACTTTTCTCATCTGGCTGGTCTTCCTGATCTGGAAGCGCAAGGAAATCAACTTCATAGAAAAACTCAGCGCCAGGCTGGTCCTGGTGGCGATCCCCACGCTGTTGATCATCGCGCTAAACCTTGTGGTCTATGGGGTTAACCTGGTCAGGTATCTTGAGCCGATCCCGGACTGCCGCGACCTGATGACCGACGCGCAATGTTCATTGAGCGTGTATGAGCGCCGGGCAATTGACATGGGCTTTCCCGAGGAAAAACTGACCCTGCGCGATGTCATCCAGCAGCAGAAGACTAACCCGCTTAACTACTTTGACGAATACTGGATCAACCGGATGCTGAAGACCGTGTACGGCATCATGGGACACCAGTCCTATTATCCCACCCTGATCACCGCTTTTTACCGCCTTTTATACCTGTTCCTCCTGGTGATCGCATTCAAGTACTGGCAAAAAAGCGACTTTGCCTTTATCAGCCTGATCATTATCGCGCTTTCGTATATCGCAGTGATATTTTTACAAAGCTATAACGAAGAGCTGATGTCCGATTTTCAACATGTTGCCATCCAGGGACGGTATCACTTCCCGATCCTGGCGTCGTTCTATGTGATGGTCACCGAGTTCATGTCGCGCATCACTGCGGGCTGGCTGCGGAAATTGACATTGGCGTACACTGTCACCCTGTTCACGGTTGGTGGACCGGTTTTGTTCCTGCTCTACTTTGCTGCTGCGAAGGGGCTGAACTGGTTCTCTTGAGCCAGGATGATGATCAACATGATTGAGGTCTTAATGCGAAATTCATCCAAACCGGGAATTGGTGTTCTAACACAGGAGTAATGATGCCTAAACTGATCATACAAATCCCATGTTTCAACGAGTCTCAAACCATTGCCACCACGCTGGCGGAGCTTCCGCGCCAGATCGAGGGCATCGATGAGGTCGTTGTATTATTGATCGATGATGGCTCACGCGACGATACCGCGCGTGTGGGCCTGGAAGCGGGCGCGGATTACGTGGTGCAGCATCCCTCCAACCGTGGATTGGCAAAAGCCTACATCACCGGCATTCAAACCGCCCTTGGTTTGGGCGCGGACATCATTGTGAACACGGACGCCGACAACCAGTACCCGGGTCATTACATCACCGAGCTCATCAAGCCAATTCTTGAGGGCAAGGCGGATATCGTGATCGGCGACCGGCAAGTTTCGAAGAATATTCATTTCTCACCCATCAAGCGCGCGCTTGAATCTCTTGGCAGCTGGTTCATGCGCATCGTTTCCGGCACCGAC
>CAYYBP010000045.1:0-4732 GCA_964470275.1 uncultured Anaerolinea sp.
CCCACCTGCTGCATGTAGCCCAGGATGTGTTCCGCGCGGTGTCCGTCCGCGATGCCCGTCAGAATCGCCAACAGGTTCCCCAGGCTGTCGCACCAGTCGCCATACTCGCGGAAAGCCACCCACGGCAGGTAAAACGGCCGGCTTGAGATCGTACCGATGTTGTAATACAGCATGAACCATTCCAGCCGTATCGCCTTGAGTTTCTCGAGATGTTCAGCAAAATGAGAAGCCACCCAACACCGGTCGATCCAGAACAACAGGTTGAGCCTCTCGTGGATCTGTTCCGCGCTGTTATGGCACGGCAGACCGTTAGAGAGCTCCGGGTGTTCACTGGACAACATTTCGTAGGCCAGGGTGGCGGCGTAATAAAGCACGTTGTCGTATAGCGTGTTGTAGCGCACAGACATCAGGTCCATCCAGTTGCCGGCTTCCGGGATCTCGAGCAAACCGCATTCGTTCATGTCCTGGTACTGCAGCCATGTGAGCGCGCGTGTGATCGCCAACCAGTTCTTTTTCAGCGATTCCAGGTCGCCAGTTGCCTTGAAGAGGGCGTACTGGCCGAGGATGAACCATAAATTGGCGTCGCAGGCGCCGGCGTTCTCCGTGCTGATGTACCCATCCTCCGGGTTGATGTTCAGCGGCACCAGGCCCCAGCAGGACTGCGCGCTGCCGATGGTATCGAGCGAAGCCCTCCCAGCCCTCACAAGATCAACATCCCCGGATGCCAGGGCGCCAAGCAGGGTAACGCTGCTGTCACGCCCCCAGATCTGCGGATAACCGCTTGAGTCAGCCGAGGCGCGAAATCCGTACGGGGTGACGCTGCTGTGAAGGATCTCCAGCGCGCGTTTCCTGGCTTCTCTCACCAGCGCAAGGTCTTTTTGATTCATGCAATCCTCCAGGCGATTCCCATGGTCAGCCTTTGACGGCTCCCCCCAGCATACCGCGGATGAAGTAACGCTGGAATAAGATGTACACCAGTACGATCGGACCGGCAACGATCAACGCCCCGGCTGCCAGCAGGGGGATATCGGCGGAATACCTGCCCTGGAAGAACGCCAGCCCAACAGGCAGCGTGCGCATGGTTTCGTTCTGGATCATCACCAGCGCCAGCAGGAACTCGTTCCAGGTCCACATGAAGATAAGCACAACCAGGGTCAACACGGCCGGGCGGGCGAGCGGCCAAAGAACCTTCCACAGGATCTGCCAGCGGTTGCAGCCGTCGATCGCCGCCGCGTCTACCAGCTCATGCGGAGCGGTGCGGAAGAAACTGCTCATCCATAACGTGCCAAAGGACACGCTTAATCCAATTTGCGGGAGGATCAACGCCCAATACGTGTCGGTCAGGTTCATCTTATCCAGCATGTGATAGAGCGGGATGATAACCGCCTCAAAAGGCACCATGTATCCCAGCAACAAGAGCGGGAAGAGGATCCGCCTGCCCGGCACCGGCAGCATGCCAAACGCGTACCCGGTGAAGGTGGATAGCAGCACACTGACGATGACAACCACAACGGTGA
Organism: uncultured Anaerolinea sp.; assembly: GCA_964470275.1. Classification (GTDB taxonomy): domain Bacteria; phylum Chloroflexota; class Anaerolineae; order Anaerolineales; family Anaerolineaceae; genus UBA6107. The sequence goes on from CAYYBP010000045.1 coordinate 1,518, forward strand.
CGATCACGCTGTTGCGGAAGAAGAAATTAAAGCGGCCGGTGGTCCAGGCTTCTTTGAAAGCGTCCAGGCGCAGCTGAGAAGGAGGCGTGAGCGGTCCCTGGATCACCTCGGTGTCGGTCTTGAACGCGCTGAATACCAGCCCGATGATCGGGATGAGGATGGTCAAAAGAAAAATGGCCAGCAGGAGGTAATTTGGCAGCAGGCGCTTCCAGTTCGCGGCGCTCATGTCAGCTTTCCTCCCCGGATTGGAAACGCAGGATGACAAGCGAGATCGCGAGGATCAGGATCGTCATCACCGTCGCGATTGCCGAGGCGTAGCCCAGCTGGTTCTGCTGGAAAGCCGCGCGGTACACCAGGAACCCGGTGACCAGGGTTGAATCACCCGGTCCTCCGCGGGTGGTGACATACACCAGGTCGAATACCCGCAGGGCGGCGATGACGGTGGTAATGAGGGCGACGCCAATCTCAGATTTCAGGCTGGGCAGCGTGATGTAGATCAACTGCTTGAACCCGCTCGCGCCGTCCAGTTCCGCCGCTTCATATTGATCTTCGGGGATGCGCTGCATTCCCGCCAGGAAGAGCACCATGCAGAATCCGTACTGCACCCAGGTGCCCACGATACCCACGGCGGACAGAGCCAGTTTGAAATCCCCCAGCCAGGCCATTGCCAGGTTGTCCAACCCGATCGCTCGCAGTCCAACGTTCAAAGGACCAAAAGCCGGGTTGAAAATCCATCGCCAGGTGACCCCAACCACAACCATACTGAGAATCTGCGGCAGGAATAGCCCGGTGCGGAAGAAGGTTAATCCAGGGAGGGGTTTTCGGCCCAGCAGGGACGCCAGCAAAAGGCCAATGAGAATGGGGATGATGCTGTAAAAAATGATGAAAGTCAGGTTGTTCAGGAGCGCTTTAAGGAACTGCGGATCCTCAGCCAGTTTGATGTAATTATCAAAAAGAATGAAAGTGCGGTTGCTGCTGAATCCATCCCACCGGTACAGGCTGGTCCGGATGGTCTCCAGGATCGGGTAGAACACAAAAACAAGGTAAATGATCAGCCCTGGGAGGAGGTAATACCAACCGACGAAACGGGATTCACCCGGCCAGCGGCGCTGGATTCGCATTTGTTGCTCCAATAATAAAGTTCCTGCTTCCCCCTTACGGGGGAAGCAGGATGAATTTCACGGGTTACTGGTTTCCGGCGAGGAAGGCGGCGTAATCCACCTGGACCGCGGCGGTGAAGGCAGCCGGGTCAGTGACCAGGCCGAACACCTTCTGCAGCTCAGCGACAATGGTGTCATAGAAAGTGGGGGTCGCCCAATCGATGTAATGACCGACGGCATTCTCCATATTGATGGTGTTCCATGCGACCATGGTGTCATTGAAGAGCGGATCCGTATCGAGCATGACGCCTTCAGGCAGCGGCATGGCCGGGAGCATTCCTGCGGTTGCCCAGAGTTCGGCAGCGCGCGGGCTTACCATCCAATCGAGGTACTCAGCCGCCAGGTCAGCCTGGGTGGTGGTTTTGCGGATGGCAAATGGGATGCCAACGCCGCCTATGGCAAGGCGGGTCTGATCCGGGTTGGCGGGCAGCAGGAAGAAACCGAATTTCTGATCGGTATCGGTCATCAATTCGCCTGCCAGCCAGGATCCGGTGATAGTCATGGCGCCTTCTCCGGCTTTGAACATCTTGTTGCTGTCATCGTAACCGATCCCAGCAAACTGGTCGGTAAAGTAGCCTTTTGTCACCCAATCCTGCATGATGCGGGCGGCTTCCTGGTTTTCGGGGGTGTCAAATGTGGCATTATTCACCCCGTAAACAAAATTGTTGATGTCGTCCAGGGGGGTCAGAAGGTGCTGTACGGCGCTGAACTCGTGGATGGCATTCCAGCCATCGAGCGAGCCAAAGGAGATGGGAGTGAGCCCGGCGGCTTTGATGGTCGCGAGCAGGGCTTCAAATTCATCAAAGGTGGTCGGTACAGTCCAACCGTTGGCTTCGAACATGGTCTTGTTGTAGTAGACGCCTACCACTTCGGCTGTGGGGCTGACGCCGTACAGGTTTCCCTGGCCGAATGTTATTCCATCAGCAGTGAAGCTGTTTCGGCTGGCAACGGACGAAGAAAAGCGTTCGTCCCATTTGTAGGTGTTTGAGTAATCGTTGAGAGGCAGGAGCAGGTCAGCCTGGACCATGGCGCCCATATCACTGCGGCCCTGGTTGACCTGGGCGACGTCCGGTCCATCGCTCTGGGCGAGGGCAAGCTTGAGGGTGACCTTGAGGTCATCCAGCGTTTTCACCACACGCTCGATCTTAACACCCGGGTGGGCGGCTTCGAATTCGGCGTTCAGGGTTTCCATCACCTGGCTCTCCACGTCGCGGTAGAACTGGTCCCACACAACGAGGGTGACGGCCTCCGCGGCCGGCGCTTCCGTGACTACTGGCGCTTCAGTGGCGGCGGGAGCCTCGGTGGCTGCCGGGGCTTCGGGTTCAGCCGGAGGCTGGGTGGGCACCGGCGTTGCGCATGCCGCGAGAAGCAGCGCGGATGTAAGAATTACGGATAACAATACAGACAACTTCTTCATTTATAAGTCTCCTTGACTCGGGTTGGTTTCCTGGAAATTTGGCTGCCAGGATAATATGGAACAATTGTAAAGAAGGGCAGGCATAAAGTCAATGATATCCATCCCCGGCTGAGCGGGTGTGTTTGGCTTTCTTCAATTTTATAGTATGGTAGTATTATCCGGGATAAACATGGAGACCACTGCAAAAACCTGGGATGTATTAGGCATCGGCACAGCCGCCGTGGATGACCTGCTTCTGGTTGAGGACTTCCCCAAACCGGATAGCAAGGTGGACATCCTTGAATCCACCAGGCAGGGCGGCGGACAGACCGCCACCGCCATGGCAGCCGCCGCCAGGCACAAAGCCAGGGCTGCGTTCTGCTGCAACCTTGGTTTTGATGACCTTTCCGGGTTCACCATGAGAGAACTGGAAAAAGAAGGGGTGGATTGCTCGCCGTGCATACTCACCGCAACCGGCAGCCCATACCATTCCACCATCATCGTCGACCTGAAGCATCACTCACGCACCATTCTGCACACCGGCGGCAACGTGGCTCCGCCGGATGACCACATCACCCAGGAGTTGATCGGGCGCGCAAAAGTGCTCTTTCTTGATGATAATTCGCGCCTCGCCGGGGTTAAAGCCGCCGCCATCGCAC
>CAYYBP010000045.1:4742-15173 GCA_964470275.1 uncultured Anaerolinea sp.
GGCGATCGCTGACTTTGAACCGGACCCACCGCCGGAGTATGAAAAACTGCTGGCGCTGATCGATCACCTGGTCGTCGGGAAAGAGTTTGCCGGCTGGTTGAGCGGCGAGAAAACCGAAGCCGCCATGGCGGAAGCGCTGGTTACACAAGAGCGAAGTTGCTGCGTGGTGACCGCCGGTGAGCGCGGCTGCTGGTATTGCACCCGTGGAACAAGGGCCGTGCACGCCCCCGGTTTTGCAGTGCAGGTGGTCGACACCACCGGCTGCGGGGATGTGTTCCATGGCGTCTACGCGGCTGCGGTGGCGCGCGGTGAGCCGGTTGCCCGGGCGGTGCGCCTGGCAAACGCCAGCGCCGCCCTCAAAGCCACCCAACCCGGCGGCAGGTTGGGGATCCCCACCCTCGCCCAGGCTGAAGCGTTCATACGCAGCAGGTCATCATAAATATACATAGAGTGATGAAGTCTTAAAATAACTGACAGGAGTGGATAGAGATGCGAGAAATATGGGACCAGGTGAAAGACTGGCAAAAGGACGGCAAGACCATCTGCATGGCAACCGTGGTAAAAGTCAGCGGATCCTCACTCAGACCCGAGGGATCAAAGATGCTGCTCAGCGGCGACGGCACCATCGCCGGGTCGGTCACCGGCGGGTGCGTGGAGGGGGCGGTTTTTGAAGAGGCGCGCGGAGTGCTGAAGCGAGGAACTCCCATGCTGCTCGCGTACGGGGTGTCGAACGAACAGGCCTGGGACGTTGGCCTCTCCTGCGGCGGGTCGGTTGAGATATTTGTCGAAGCCCTTGATAGCGCGCCCTGGAAAGCAGTCACGCCGCTGCTGGAGAAAACGCTGGTAACCAGGCAGGCCGCGATCCTGTTTACCATCCTTATTGGAGACAGTTATGGCAGCAAGTTGCTGGTCACCCAGGAGCATGAAACCGCAGGCACACTCGGGAGCAAGAAACTGGATGAAAAAGCGCTTTCCAGCATAGAGGGCGATTGGGCAACCCGCCAGCCGGCTCAGCTCATGATCGAACATGGCGCTGAGAAGATTCTGGTTTTCGCCGACGTCATCCTCCCCCCTCCCCGCCTGATCATCGTCGGCGCCTCGCACATCGCCATCCCGCTGGTAGCCCTGGCACACACGCTGGAGTATTACACGATTGTTCTTGATGCGCGTTCGGCCTTTGCCACCCGGGAACGCTTCCCGCACGCTGATGAAATGATCGTCGACTGGCCAGCGGATGCGCTCGAGAAGCTCAACGTTGACGCTTCCACCTGCGTGGTCTGCTTGAGCCATGACGACAAGCTGGACAATCCCACCCTGCTATACGCAATCCGCAGCCGTGCGCGCTACATTGGCGCGCTGGGATCGCGTGTCACTCATGCCAAACGGCTTGGGGCTTTGCGCAAGGAAGGGGCAACAGCTGAGGAACTGGCGCGTATCCACGCGCCGGTCGGGTTGAAAATCGGTGCGCGTCAGCCGGCGGAAATCGCCCTGTCGATCATGGCAGAGATCATCGCCACCGCCCACAACGCGGCGTTGGGGTAGCACGGTGACCACCCCGCAAAAATCGATCGCGGGCATCATCCTCGCCGCTGGCGGGTCAACCCGCATGGGAGAACCCAAGCTGCTGCTAAAATGGCATGGAGATGCCCTGATCCGCTGGGTCGCCCGGCTCGCCCTGGCCGCCGGATGCTCCCCCGTGATCATCGTCACAGGCGCCAAAAGGTCTGAGGTTGAAGCGGCTGTGAGCGACCTGCCGGTGAAACCCGTTCACAACCCGCGCTGGGAAGACGGTCAGAGCACCTCTGTACGCACCGGTATTCTCGCGCTGCCCGCGGACGTGGATGCCGCGATGATCTTTCTCGGTGACCAACCGCAAATACCGCTGGCCACCGTGCAGGAGTTGATGCGCATCTACCGCGCATCAGAGCCGCCTTTGCCCATCCTGCTGCCAGCCAGCAGCGGCAGGCGCGGCAACCCGGTGCTGTTCGACCGAAGCATGCTGGAAAAGCTCACCCGTCTGCAAGGCGACGCGGGCGCGCGCCTGATCTTCGCCGAGCACCAGGTTAAGTTGATCCCATTTGATGACCCGAATTTGCTGCTCGATGTGGATTTACCGGAGGATTACCAACGTCTGATGGAAATTCCTCCGCCTGTTCTCCCCCTGCTCGATTGAGACAAATCCCCGGTTTCCCGGGGATTTTCCATTTTTACGTGCTTTCGATTATCTTTTACGCCGGATGAGTACCAGGAGCAGCAGGAGGATGACCGCGCCAATGATGGCGGATATAACATCCCCGAGGAAGCCGCCCCCCAGGTTAATCCTCAACACACTGTTCAGCAGCCAGCCGCCCAGAAGACCACCCAGGATGCCCACCAACAGTTTACCCAGCAATCCAAGATTGATCCCCTTGACCAGGAAATCGGCAACAAAACCGGCGATCGCGCCTACCAGGATCCAGATAATGATGTTCATTTCTTCACTCCTTGTTAATTGAACTGATTAATTATACCCACAAAAAAGAGCTTTGTTGGCGATGTGTGATCAGCTCCCGCTCACCCCTGCCGGCTGCCAGATGCCCGCCTGCAGGAATTCCTCGCGGATAAGGTGGTTCAGCTCGGAGTGGATGCGGCGCGGTCTGCCGTCCATCTCCAGCCGGATATTGTCGACGTAATAATGCAGCGCCAATTCACACGTTTCCGTGCTGACCGATTTCACTTCCACCACCGGGTCCTTCCACGGTCCCGGAACGATCTTGTACTCTGAATCCAGCCAGTCGATAAGACTGGCTGAAAGGTCATCCAGGCGGAACTCCAACCGGTCATCGGGTTGGTGGAGGAGCTGTTTCAGACTCTCCCAGTGTACCAGTAGCGCGTCATTGCGGTCCTGCCACATCTTTTTCAACGCCCAAAAATCCCCATCCCATAACCAGCGGTCGGGGGTATCGACCCAATCTTTTACCGTCTGGATTAACGATTGGATCCGGTTCTCGACCGGCTCAGCATACTCCAACAGGATCTCACCCAGCTCCAGGCGCGACAACCCGGCTGTTTCCCTTGCACGGATCCCGCGGATGAGCTCCCTGATCTCTTCCTTGAGGGTTCCCAGCTGAATGTTGACCTGGGCCTCGCCTGCCAGGCGCGAGATGGCAGCCTCGTTGTTTTGTGCCAGCGTTAACAAGGAAAGGGAGGCTTCCTGGTTTTCGGGGGTGCGCTGAATCCGCTCGCGGATGCGCTCGACCTGCGCCTGGATGAGCGGTATTTTTACCTGGATGTTGGTGCTCATCACAGCGGGGTGTCCGACCGCTATCGAGTAGAGAATCTGTTGCACACGTGCCAGGTCATGACACGCGTCTACTGCCACCTGTATGCTGTAGCGTTGTTCGGCGGTGGGTTTGGTGAGGTTAACCAGGTAATCCGTGGCTAACAGCTTGTTGGGCATGAATATGGTCGCCTGCTCCTCGAGTGACAAAAGGGTGGTTGACCTTAACCCCAGCCGCTGAACCTCGCACACCTGGCCGCTGGTCAACCGAATGAGGTCGCCGAGCTTGAACGGAGCTTCGATCAACAGTCCAAGGCCGCTGAAAATATTTGACAGCGTCTCCTGCAGCGCTAATCCCAGCACAACGCCGAGCACCCCCGCGCCAACCAGGACTGAACTGATGTCCACCCCCCACATGGGCAGGATGATCAACCCGGCGATGGTCACCAGCAGCAATGGTCCAAAGAGGCTGAGCACCGGGATCAGGATGTCATCCACCTGGCTTTCCGTGCGGCGCGCCCAATTTCCTCCATAATAAACGAGCACGTCACGGATGATCCTGCCTACAATGTGCCCGATCAGAAGGATGATGATCGTAATTGTGATTCGAGAGAGGAGCAATTGGGCAGGCTGGGTCAATTCAAGGTAGCGGATAGATAACCGGATGCCGATTACAAAAACGAGCAGGGAAATTGGACGCCTGATAATCCCCAGGACAATGTCTTCCACCTCGCCCGGAAGAAAGCGGGTGATTCGCTTCAACAAAGGTAGAATTCCCCAGTAGATCACCAGGGACAGAATACACCAGGCTGCAAGGTTTATAAAGAACGTCGCGACGGGGTTGGCAAGGAATTCCCATTGTGCATTCAATTGCAGTTCGAAACCCAAGATCTTTATCATACGTAACTCCTCCTTACCAACAGCAATCGAAATAATAATACTATTTTTATCTTATTTATTATATTACAAAACCAGGTCAGGATCACCTGCTCAAGGAAATTACATGACAAAGGTAAGCCTGCATTGATGCCTTTTAGATGATGTCAAGCTCTTTATCTGTGATATAAGTAAGCACGCTAGGAAAAAACCCGTTATTCGACCATCCTGCTCCGATGGGCAGGATGATGGTTTTCAAGGAGAAAATGATGGATTTTTCATTCATCGCGATCGTAATTCAGTTGATCTTCCTGGAAGGGATCCTTTCCATAGATAACGCTGCCATCCTTGGGGCAATGGTTGCACCGCTTTCAAAACATGAGCCGATCCCCTGGCCAAAAGGCCTGACCCGCTTTGGTCATGTGGTCAACAAGATGTTTGGCGGCCAGCGCGGAGCAGCCCTCAGGGTCGGGCTGATCGGCGCCTATCTTGGCAGAGGTCTGATGCTGCTGGCAGCCAGCTACATTATCCAGAATCCCTGGCTAAAACTGGTCGGCGCAGCCTACCTGATCAAGCTTGCTTTGGATGACCTGAGCGCACGCGGGTATACCGGTGATGAAGATGAGGTCAGCAAGCCGGTTGAACCTCGCGGGTTCTGGGCAACCGTGTTAGCGGTGGAGTTGATGGACCTCGCCTTCAGCCTCGATAACGTGGTCGCCGCGGTCTCTCTTTCAAGTAACCTGTGGATAGTGATGCTCGGCGTCGCGATCGGTATTTTGGTGATGCGCTTTGCTGCGGGCATTTTCAGTTATGTAGTCGAGCGGGCGCCGATCCTTAAAACCGCCGCTTATGTGCTGGTACTGGCGATCGGTATCGAACTGCTGGTGGAGGACCTGGGACACGTAGAGATCAGCGATTGGACGCGTTTTGGAATATCGATCGGGATCATTTTGTTATCGCTCGCGTATGAGCGCTTCAAATTCCTGAAGGTTTTCCGCCCGGTTCTGATCTGGTTAAGCCAGGGATTCGCGCTGGTCAATGGATTCATCACCTGGGTATTTGCACCGTTTAAAGCAATTCTCGACCTGGTGATCAAATTATTCAAGCAACGCCCGCAGTCATCGGCTGCGTCCGATTAGATAAAAGAACCGCCCGGCAGTACCGGGCGGTTGATTTTTACAGGTTCTTTTCCATCCAGACAACTTGTGTTGTTCCTATATAATGCGAAGGTAAACCGTTGATGCGGTATCCGGCTTTCTCAAAGAACTGGGTCGTGTTCAGACGCGCCAGGCAGCCGATCCGTTTATACCCTTCTTCACGGGCAATGTTTTCAATGTACAACATGAGTTGCTTACCAATCCCCTGGTGCTGGCGTTTGTCGGTCACCGCCAGGTGTGAGAGCCAGGCAATCCCGGGTTCTTTTTCAAACAACTTGGCGCAGCCCACAAGTTCAGAGGTTTGATCATCCACCGCCATGTAATGCTGTGAGATGGGTTCGTAGTCATCCTTCTCGGTGCCTTTGGCTAACCCCCAGGGTTCACGTAAAACCTTGTACCTGAGGTCATAGTAAGCTTTGAAGTCGTCTCTGGTATGCGGTTGTGTGATTTGGATCATTTGTACCTCTCCTGCCAAGGGTGGAATGATAGCGTGCTACCCCATCATTATATACCTATATGAAGTGGATGATTGTCGACGATCAATCGACCGCGATGGTCTTGCCGTTCAATGTCTGTGTCACATCCACCGCGACCTGCGAGGTTAACGCCTTCTCGGTAAAACACAACCGCCGCGCCATGCGCACCAGCTCGGCGACCTCACCCTCCGGTTCATCAGAATCCAGCAGGATCTCCACCTCGAACCTGTCACAAAAACCTTCGGCGTCACCCCGCAGCACGGATCCCTGCTCGTGGAAGAACCCGTTGACCACCACCCGCTCGTTGCGGATCATCATCTTTCGTTTTATCGCAACCTGCGATATATGGGAGATCAGTCAAAGCGCCATCCCGCTGACAAAGTAGGTCAGCGGCGTTGGCGCAGTTCCCTCGCCCCCAGGGACGTAACTCCCTTCATCGCTGATGAAGGCGTATGCCCGCCCCGTTTCGGGCTGACCGGCGATCACCTGCTTGCGCCATTTTACAAGCGATGAAGCCTCAGCCCGCACCTTGATTTCCCGCAAACCAGCAGGTTTTTTCTCGATTTCCATCAATCACACTCCTTTTCGCTACCGATAGATTCTTTTTTCGAGCTCATCCCGATAGGTGAGCAAGTCCAGCGTTTTACGCGCCGCCCCGCTCTCGATCGCCGCCCTGGCAACCGCTGGCGCCTCCCACAGGCATACGCGCCGGTCAAGAGGTTTGGGTAGCACGTAATCCATGCCATAGTCAAGATGGTCAAGGCTATAGGCTTTCAATACTTCGTCCGGCACGGGTTCCTTTGCCAACGCTGCCAGCGCCAGGCTGGCAGCCACCTTCATTTCATCATTGATCCGCCTGGCGCGGGTATCCAACGCACCGCGGAAAATGAAGGGGAAACCCAGCAGGTTGTTGACCTGGTTGGGGTAATCCGACCTGCCTGTGCCCAGCAGGCTGTCGGGGCGGGCTTGTTTCGCCAACTCGTAGCGGATTTCCGGGTCAGGATTTGCCATGGCAAAGATAACCGGTTTTTCCGCCATCCGCATCAACATCTCCTGGGTCACGATATTGGCAGCCGAGAGCCCGATGAAAACATCCGCGCCGTCAATGACTTCTGCCAGGGTCATCGCCCGGTCACCCTGGGCAAAGGCCGATTTCTCAGGGAACATTTCCTCCTGCCGGCCTTGATAGACCAGCCCATGGATATCGCACATCCAGATGTTCTCGCGCGGAACTCCCATTTTCACCAGGTGGCTGGCAGATGCCAGCGCGGCAGCCCCTGCGCCTGAGAAGACCACCCTGACCTGGTCAAGCTTTTTACCGGTAATTTCCATGGCGTTGGTAAGCGCCGCCCCCAGGATGATGGCCGTTCCGTGCTGGTCATCGTGAAAGACCGGGATATCCAAAATGGATTTCAGACGGGATTCAATCGAAAAACATTCCGGCGAGCGAAAATCTTCCAGGTTGATCCCGCCGAAAGTATCCCCGATCGCCGCGCAGACCCGCACCACTTCATCCGGGTCAGTGGAGTTAATTTCGATATCGATGCTGTCAATATCCGCAAATTTTTTAAAAAGGACTGCCTTCCCTTCCATCACCGGCTTGCTGGCGAGGGAGCCCCGGTTGCCCAGCCCCAGGATGGCCGTCCCGTTACTGATGACTGCCACCAGGTTGCCCTTGGAAGTGTATTCGTATGCCAGTTCAGGGTCGCGTTCGATTTCAAGCACCGGGTATGCCACGCCGGGGGTATAAGCCAGGCCGAGGTCGAGCTGCGTTTCAAGCGGCTTGCTGGGAAGGACGGATAGCTTGCCCGGGACCCCGCCCTGTTTATGGTAAAGCAGAGCGTTTTCCTTGTTGATGGTGCTCATGACTTCTTCCTATCTACTCTTAAACTGAATTATTGAGGATCGCTTCTACCTGCTCGCGGGTACCTTTCCAGGGTCCCGGGACTTCCTGTTTCAATGAGGTGATTACACCAGCCCAACGGCAAGCCGTAGCCGGGTCTTCGCTGAGGCGCATTGCGATGTAGGTGGAGAAGCAGGTATCTCCGCGCCCGGTTCTCCCGGCTAATGAACGGGGGGTGAAAGGCGCAGAATGAAATTCTCCATCCACGTAAGCGGTCACTCCCGAAGATTCGGTCATCACAATTTCCCGCGGCCCCATGGAATGAAGTTTTTCAGCGGCATGCGCCAGGTCTGAGTAACCGGTGAGAAACTCAGCCTCAGCCCGGTCTACCTTCAGGTAGGTCACGTGTTTTAAACCTTCACTCATTTGTGGCCATGGCTTGAATTCCAGCCCGTCTTCTACCGGCACACGGATGAACCCCTGGATATCCATCCCGACAGGCGCCTTTTGCGCCAGGGATGCCAGGTAAGGCAGGTCGATCTCCCCGGCAAAAAGTGGTGTCAACTGGATTACCCGGGCGGTAAATTCGGGCAGCTGGTCGATCGCATATTTACCACCGAAGCCGATCGGTTTACATATACGCCGTTCCATGTCTGCGGATTGGTAATAATTGGCGATCCCCGAAGTTCCCTCCGCGGGAGTTGGGTAGACCAACACTCCCTCATCCCGCAATTCCTGCAGACGATGAAAATCATCCGGGTGCAGGCGGGTGATCACGGCAACCTTTCGGCCGAGCCTGCTGATGACCACACTGCCGTAATAGACACCACCGCCTGATGCGACTTGCTCTACACCATCGACAATAAGCCTGTCTTTGGCGAAATTGCCGATCATAACAATGTCAAAATCAACCATACGATTCTTCACCCGGAAGCGCCTGGATGCAGTCAAACGCAAAGCCCACGGTGACCTGTTCACCCTCGTTAAAGAGTTCAGTCACACGCGGGTCTGTTTCCACCCCGGTGATCAGCTGATGATTGATTTCCACATCGTACTCGATCACATCCCCAAGGTATACTGCCCTGCGAATGATGCCCGTGAATAACTCGCCCGCTTTTTTCACCTTGACCATTTCAGGCCGAATAATCAATACAACCGGGTCATGCTTTTTGAATTGACGCCGCACGTTGGTCAACACAACCACCTGATCACCCACCCCGACGCTCAATTCTCCCTCATTTTCTTCCAACACCTTCGCCGGGATAAAATTTGCCCTGCCGATGAAATTGGCAACGAATTTACTTTGTGGATAGCGGTACATTTCAACCGGGGTTCCGATCTGCTCAATGATGCCGTTGTTCATCACCACGATGCGGTCCGAGAGGGTCATTGCCTCGATCTGATCATGGGTGACGTAGACGCTGGTGATATTCAACTCCTTCTGGATGCGGCGGATTTCCGTGCGCATCTCTTCGCGCAGCTTCGCATCAAGGTTGGAAAGCGGCTCATCCATTAACAACACTTTTGGTTCCATCACCAGCGCGCGCGCCAACGCAACCCGTTGTTGTTGCCCGCCTGAAAGCTGGGTGGGTGCGCGGTCCCCATACCCTTCCAGGTGCACCAGGTCAAGCACGCGGTTGACTCTCTCCTTGATCTCATCCTTTGGCAAACGTTGAACATTTAATCCATAGGCGATATTTTCTGTGACATTCAGGTGCGGGAAGATGGCGTAGCTCTGAAACACCATTGACATATCCCGTTTATGCGGTGGCAGCGAGTTGATCGGTTGTCCATCGAGGATGATCTCTCCCTGTGTTGGAAATTCAAACCCGGCGATCATTCTCAGCGTGGTCGTTTTGCCGCAACCGCTCGGACCCAATAATGTTACTAACTCGCCTTTCTTGATCGTCAGATTCACATCATGAACGGCAGTAACTTCACTTGCACCGCCGCGCGGAGGGAATACCTTGGTAATGTTTTTTAGGGTAAGGTACATTGATTTTTACCTCGTTCCTTGATTTTTTAGAATCCCTGGCTCATGTCAACCGAGCCCCGGCCCTTAAACAACCGGTTTACGATCAGGTTGAGAACAAATATTGCGATCATCACAAACACGATGATGACGGTGGAATAAGCCGCCGCGATGCTCACACCGCCCTGCTCCCACTCGCTGAGGATGGATGCGGTGACAATTCTCCATTTTGCGCTGACCAAAAAGATGATTGCCGACAGGCTTGTCATGTGGCGGGTAAAACTGAAGATCAATCCCGCGAACAGGGCAGGGAGGATCAACGGCAGCGTTACCTTTCTGAAGGTGTATTGGGAATCAGCTCCAAGGATATTGGAAGCCTCTTCGATGGATGGGTCGATCTGCTGCAGGGCAGCGACGCCTGAGCGCACAGAGGCAGGCAAACTGCGCACAATAAAAGCTGCCATGATAATGTACGCGCCGCCGACCATCGCGAACGGAACGTCGAACAAAGACAACGTACACGCGACAGCCAGACCCAAGATGCCAATCAAGATCCTGAAACCTTTACCCTTCAAACCCTGAAAAAGCACGACCCCGGCAAAAACAAGTGCAATCGCCAGCAGAGCGGGGGTTGGCTGCAACAGAACCTTCAGGTGATCGGAAAACTGGAAAATCGCATTGCTCCAGAAACCCCGTTCCAATGAGCGGCTGTAAGTGGCAATCGGTTTGGCAATCGCGTTCGCCCAGTTGGTCGACATGATATACACCCCGAACAGCACAGCCGCCAGCGGTTTGGCCAGCTTGCGCTCTGTGATCTCTTGGTGGGCGATGACCACGCCGTTGCGCCC
>CAYYBP010000046.1:0-14947 GCA_964470275.1 uncultured Anaerolinea sp.
GTCAGCGGGCAGGGCTATTCACCGGTTGGAGATTTCTTTGTTGAGGATAATAAGGTGGACCTGGCGCAATACCCGGCTGTGCGCACCGCGCTGTGGGTCGGAGTGCTTAATAACGACGCCGTGCTCGAAGAAACCGAAACAGAGAGGGGCGAACAGGAATTCCGCATGGTGGGCGACCCCACCGAGGGCTCGATCCTGGTGGCGGCTTACAAAGCCGGCGGGGCAACCCGGGCTTTGAACACCGCTTTCCCGCGCACCAACGAGATCCCGTTTGATTCGGACTATAAGCGCATGGTCACCGTCCATAAGGTGACCGATCCGCGCCTCGAAGACCTGTCTCCGATGGATGAGAATACAAACCGGGAATCCAGCGTGATCGCTGTAAAAGGCGCGCCCGACGTGGTGTTGAACCTTTGCACGCGATATCTGCCTGCTTCTGAGGGCGACCCTCAACCGCTGGATGACGAATACAGGAAAAAGATCCTTTCAGCCAATGACGAGATGACCCGCGATGCCTTGCGGGTGTTGGGCGTGGCTTACCGTATCGTGAACGAAGTCCCCAGTATGGAGGAGCGCAAGAACCTGGAAGATGACCTGGTGTTCGTTGGGTTGATCGGCATGATAGACCCGGCCAGGCCTGAAGTTAAACCGGCTCTCAAGACCGCCTCCAACGCCGGCATCCGCACCCTGATGATCACCGGGGATTATCCTAACACAGCGCGTGCCATCGCTGAGAGCATAGGCCTGCTGCGCACCGGTCACCACGTGCTCACCGGCGCCCAACTGGAAGCCATGTCCGACGCCGAACTCAAAGATGAAGTGATGAAGACGGATGTGTACGCGCGCGTCTCGCCCGAACACAAACTGCGCATCGTCAACGCGCTGCAGGCCAACGGCGAGGTGGTGGCCATGACCGGCGATGGCGTCAATGACGCCCCTGCCATCAAGCAGGCCGATATTGGCGTTTCAATGGGCATCACAGGTACAGACGTCGCCAAGGATACCGCGGACATGGTCCTCACCGATGACAACTACGTGAGCATCGTCTCGGCGGTGGAGCAGGGGCGCATCATCTACTCGAATATCCGCAAGTTCGTGTACTACCTGATCTCCTGCAATATGGCAGAGATCCTGATCATCTTCCTGCCAACCGCGATCGGAAGGTTCTTCATCCAGGGGCTCACCACGGAGCAGCTTGCACCGCTGGTTGCGGTTCAGTTGTTGTGGTTGAACCTGGTCACAGACGGCGCGCCGGCGCTGGCGTTGAGCACTGAAAAGGGCGACCCGGATATCATGGAACAACCGCCCAGATCCCCCAAAGAACCGATCATCAACCGCAGCATGCTCGTCGGCGTCGTCACACAGACAATCGCCATCACTGCTGTGACCCTGTTCGCATTTTGGACCGGGTTAAACTTCCAGGGAAAGCCATACATCGAAAACCTGCCGTTTGCTGAAACCATGGCTTTCGTCACGCTATCCATGTCGGAACTTCTGCGGGCGTACACTGCCAGGTCTGAACGCTACCCGCTTCTCAAACTGGGGATGTTCTCAAACAAATGGATGAACATTGCCATCCTGTTCTCGTTTGTGCTGGTGCTGGCAGTGGTCTATATCCCCTTCCTCAACCCTGTGTTTCAGACCACCCCGTTGGGCTGGCAGCAATGGGAATTGATCCTGCCACTGCTGATCATCCCTTCGGCCGTTGCGGAACTGGTGAAGTGGTATATCGGACGAAAGACGAAGAAATCTCAAGCGCAAGCTTGACCAGATCAGTTTAAGCCATTGACGGGGCTCACACACGGGCCCCGTTTTTTATTTCTTGCTAGTTCTGACGGGAGAATAACTGAAGCGGTGTTCGGGGCAAGGTCCGTGTTCCTGCAGCGCGGACTGGTGCGCGCGCGTGCCGTAGCCCTTGTTGCGGTCGAATGCGTAGCGCGCATCGGTCGTCGCGAGTGATTCCATCCAGCGGTCACGGGCGGTCTTGGCGAGGATCGAAGCGGCGGCAATGCTCAGGCTGCGCCGGTCTCCTTTGATCAGCGCGGTCTGGGGGATGGTTATCTCCGGCAGGAACATCGCGTCGATGACCAGGTGCTCCGGCTGTAGCACCAGCTGCTCGATGGCGCGCGTCATCGCCAGGCGGGTGGCGGGCAGGATACCAAGGCTGTCGATCTCGCTGTTTGAGGCGAACCCGACGGCGCAGGCGATCGCAGTTTCCTGTATCACGGGCTCAAGGCGCTCCCGTTGGGCGGCGGAGAGTTGTTTGGAATCGCGCACGCCTTGCAGCTTTGTGAGGATATCCGCAGATTGAGGGAGGACCACCGCCGCTGCCGCCACGGGGCCCGCCCAGGCGCCGCGCCCGGCTTCATCAATGCCGGCTACGCAACGGAGCCCGTTGCTCCAAAGGGCGAGTTCAAAACTGACGTCAGGTGAAGCGGGAATCAGGGTGCTTTCAAAGCGCGGGGTCATAATCTCCGCGCCGCAGCTTGCGCCGGATCTTAAGCAGGTCCAGCGCCATGCGCGTGGAATCCCGCAGCACATTCACTTTGCTGTGAGGGTGGTAATACCAGGGGATGGGCAGCTCGGCGACGCGGAAGCCGCGCTTGAAGGCGATCGCCAGCACCTCCACGTCGAACGTCCAACCGGGGATGGTGACCAGGGGGAAGATGGTCTCGACGACTTCGTCTTTGAAGCACTTGAAGCCGCACTGGGTATCCTGCAGTTGAGGGAGGAGCGTCCACCTCACCAGGTTGTTAAAAATACGCCCCACAAAGTGGCGGTAATGCGGTTCATCGTACCGCACTGAGCCGGGGGCTTCGCGCGAGGCGATGACAATATCCATGTTTTTAATTTGCGGAGGTAGAAAACGGGAGATCTCACCAACCGGCATCGACAGGTCTACATCACAGATGAAACGGTATCTGCCGCGGGCTGCCAGCATGCCGGTCTTCACCGCCCGCCCCTTGCCGGGTTGGTCAAGGCTTATCACGCGGATAGAGGGATTATCTGCAGCGAAGAAATTGGCGATATCCAGCGTGGTATCGCTGCTGGCGTTCTCAACCACGAGGATCTCGCTCTCAAAAGGCTGGCTTCGCGTGAATTCCAGGGTATTGCGCAGCGTTTCCGCCAGCCGCTGTTCTTCATTGTGCGCCGGGAAGATAATGGAAAGGAAAGGAACGTTTTCTGGCATACAAATCAATTATAAACGCGATAACACGCGCTGTAGTGAAAATTTAGCGATTTTAGCCTTGGTGGATGGTCGGGGTGGGCGGACTTGAACCGCCGACCCCCGCGTCCCAAACGCGGTGCGCTGCCAACTGCGCTACACCCCGAACGGATAGAGTATAATCCGAACAGGTCTTTACCGTCAAGGAAACATAAAAACCGAGGAAATCGTTCATTTTTCCATGCGCCGGGCTGTCATCCTCCTAATTGCCGTACTTCTCACAGTGCTTCTTGCGGCCTGCCAGCCGGCGGTGGGGACGTTGGTGCCCCTACCCGATGCAACGCCAGACGCGCTGCCCCCCGCCACATCCACTCCCACCCCTGGTGTGACGCCCACCGCCACGCTCCCTGCCTGCACCGAAACCACGGGCAAGGTGGTGAACATCGACATCCCGACGGCCAAACTCACCAAACCGATCAACACCAACCTCTACCTTCCCCCCTGCTATGACCCCGCATCCCCGGACGGCTACCCGCTGCTGATCATGCTGCACGGGCAGGCGGCCCTCAACGACCAGTGGCTCAGGCTGGGGTTGACCGCATCGGCGGACGAGATGATCACCAGCGGGGAGATCCAGCCGATGATCATTGCCATGCCTTATGAGATCAGCTGGCGGCTGGTGCCGGAGCAGTCACAATATGCCAACGCGCTCGTTGAGGATGTGATCCCCTTCATTGAGGATAATTACGCGGCCTGTGATAACCCAAAATGCCGCGCCATCGGCGGGTTGTCGCGCGGAGGCAACTGGGCGGTTTACATTGGATTCCAGCACCCGGACCTGTTCAACGCCATCGGGGCGCACAGCACTCCCTTGTTCTACAGCGAGCTGCGCCGCATCGAAGACACAGCCGGGCGGGTTTCTTCCCTGGGCGATCTACCACGCATCTATGTGGATGTGGGACGCAAGGATACCGAAAAGGATAAAGTGCTCGAATTCACCGCCCTGCTCGACAGGCTCGGCATTTTTTATGATTTCCACGAGTTCGAGGGAAGGCACGATGAGATCTACTGGGGTGCCCACGTGAAGGATTACCTGCGCTGGTACTCTGAGCGGCTGGTCATTCCGAATTAAGTTCGATTTCATCCCATCCCCGGCAGTACCAGGAGCCGTTTTCCAGGCTGACCTTGATGATGGTCGTGTAGTGAATGGGCTTTTCCCGTATTGTTTCAAAATTCATATTGCTGATCAACCCGGGCAGCCCGACCCGCAACACCCCGCCATGGGTGATGCATAACACCCGCGCGCCGGTTTCCGCCAGGGAGGATACCAGGCGTTCTGCGAAGCCCGTGAACCGGCAGCTGGCTTCCCGGTAGCTCTCCCCGCCCTTGATGCGCCGGTCGAATTGCCGCCGGTAGAACCACCCATTCCACAGACTTGAAAAGCGCATCCAAGCCAGCAGGTCTGAGCGCCCCTCAAGCACGCCGGCGTCGAATTCCCGCAAACCATCGCTCACCTCTATGGGCAGGGATAATGATTCAGCGAGAATGCCGGCGGTTTCGAATGCCCGCGGGACAGGGCTGGTGTAAATGGCATTGATGCCCTCGTTCGCGAGGGTCTCCGCCAGTTTTTGCGCCTGGTCGCGCCCGTTCGCCGTGAGGGGGTGCGGCAGGTCGCGGTTGGAGATGATGCGCCGGGTATTGGCAAGGCTTTCGGCGTGGCGGGCGAAGTATAGAATCACGGATAAAGCTCGGGGTTCTTGAATGGAATAAGGGCGAAGATCACCGCCGGTACGTACAGGCCCGCCCGGTCAATGACGTTATTGGTCAACAGCCCCACCGCGCCGTCCCCCTGCTTGGAATTATTTCGAGAAAAAACCACGTCATCGGCATCGCCCAGCTCCATTCCCTGCCGCACAAGTTCAGCGACAGTTACTGGAAGAAAAAACTCGCCGGTTTTTCCCCGCCCAACTCGATCGGAATGGAGCACCACCACCCAGGCGAAGGTCACCATGCCTTCATGTTTTTCCGCAATACCGCCTTCGATCCCCACCCAGTAGTCGGCCTCCGCTGCTTGCTCGCGGATGTTGCGGGCGCGCAGGTCGGCGCACCGCAGTGTTTCAGCATCCGATGACGGTTGAGACGGCAGGTTAACCGTTGGGGGGACGGACCGGATTTCAAACTCCTCGCCGGGAAACATGCGTTCAAAGCCCTCGCGGGCGGCGCGCAGTTTGACGGGATTGGCAGAGGCGATGCATATCTTTTTCATGGGAAGTCCTGTCAGGCGGGTGACCGTGGTCTCAAGTTAATGAAAAAAAGGGTGAGAACAACTCTCACCCTGATCTGTCATGCGATATGTTTAGTAGCTGACCAGCCGCGGCAATTTCTTGGCCTGGTCCACCCAGTCGGCAACCTGTTTTTCAACCGGCAGCTTGCGCACGAGTCTCTTGGCAGCGTTAATTTCGACCAACTTGTCGAACAGGTGCTTGGGAACACGCTTGCTGAGTTCGACGACCGTGTCGACTCCGGCCTCTTCCAGCAGGTCTGAGTATTCGCTGCCCACGCCTTTGATGCGGAACAGGTCCGCCAGGTTTACCCATTCCAGGATGAGGGTTTCGTCAATACCGGCTTTTTCAGCCAGGTCCTTGCGTCCCTTGGGGGTGCCGCCAACCTCGAGAAGTTTTTCGGTTGTTGCCACGCCGACTGCTTTGAGTTTTTTCTTGTATACGGGACCGATCCCTTCAATATCTATGATACTTGTCATTAGTTATCCTCCTGAACGTACTTAGTTTTGTATGGATAGTATAGACCTTTTTTACCATGTATGCAAATTAACGCGGCAAATTAACGCGGACCCCAATGAGGTGCATAAAAAGCGATCGATTGGTCTCAGGTATAATTGGGGGCATGAAATTATCCCTTGAGGAAGTTGAACACATCGCGGAACTGGCGCGCCTGGATCTGAGCGCCGACGAAAAGGAACAATACCGCCACCAGCTTTCGGCCATCCTGGAGTACGCTGCCAGGCTGCAGGCTGTGGATACCAGCGGGATCCCGCCCACCTCCAGCGTGTTACCCGCCCGCAGCCAACCCAGGGAGGATGAACCGCGCGAAAGCCTCCCGCTCGAAAAGGTATTGGGGAACGCCGCCGCGACCCGGAATGATCAATTTCTTGTCCCGCCGGTGCTCGAGTGACCACGCAATTGACCGGTTTGTCCGTCTTTGAGATGCTGCGCGGGCTGCGCGTGGGGGATTTTTCGTGCCGCGAATTGACCGCTGCCCACCTTGAGCGGATTCACCAGCTTGAACCGGCCCTGCACGCCTTTATTTCCCTCGCGCCTGAAAAAGCGCTAGCTGATGCTGACCGGGCGGATGCGCGTTACGCCGCGTTCCGAAAGACTGGTTCTGAGACGTTTCCCGCGCTTCTGGGCCTGCCCATCGCGGTCAAGGACCTGATCACGGTCAAGGATATGGGCTGCACCTGCGGCTCGCGCGTGCTGGAGGGGTTTGTCGCCCCCTTCACCGCCACGGCCGTGCAACGCCTGGTCGACGCCGGGGTGATCGTGCTTGGCAAGACCAATACCGACGAGTTCGCCATGGGCTCATCCACAGAGACCTCGGCGTTTGGACCCACCCGCAACCCGTGGGATGTCTCGCGTGTTCCTGGGGGATCTTCGGGCGGCAGCGCGGCCGCCGTGGCAGCGCGCATGGTGCCCGCCGCGATTGGCTCGGATACCGGCGGCTCCATCCGCCAACCGGCTTCCTTTTGCGGCGTGACCGGCATCAAACCCACCTACGGGCGCGTATCGCGTTACGGCCTGGTGGCGTACGGTTCCTCACTGGATTCGATGGGGGTCTTTACCCGCAGCGCGGAGGAAGCGGCGCTGCTCTTTTCCTTCATGGCGGGAGCTGACCCGATGGACGGCACCACACTGGACCTGCCTGTGCCGGCGCTGGATAGGCTGGATGACGGGGTGGTTAAGGGTCTCAGGGTGGGGGTTCCGCGCGAATACTTCATCGAGGGCATCCAGGAGGATGTGCGTGACGGGGTGCTGGCGGCGATCGACCTGCTTAAAACACTTGGCGCTGATATTATCGAGGTCAGCCTGCCGCACACCGAGTACGCCCTGCCGGTGTATTACCTCATCGCCCCGGCGGAGGCTTCTGCCAACCTGGCGCGCTATGACGGGATCCGCTTCGGACCGCGCGCTCAAGCCGACACGCTGCGCCCGTTGTATGACCGCACCAGGGGAGCGGGCTTTGGCCCCGAGGTGAAACGGCGCATCATGCTGGGCACCTACGCTCTATCGGCTGGATATTACGATGCCTACTACAACCAGGCGCAAAAGGTGCGCACCCTGATCAAGCGCGATTTCGACCGCGCCTTTGAAAGCGTCGATATCATCGCATGCCCGGTCGCGCCCTCCACCGCCTTCAAGTTGGGGGAGCACGCCGGAGACCCGCTGGCCATGTACCTGGAGGATGTTTTCACCCTGCCGATCAACCTGGCCGGGGTGCCCGGGCTGGCACTGCCGGTCGGTTTTGACCGCCAGTCGCTGCCGGTGGGCATCCAGTTCCTCGGACCCCATTTCCGTGAAGAGCTGCTTTTCAACACCGCTCATGCCTACCAGTCAGCGACTGACTGGCACACCCGCACTCCCTCAATCCCGGCGTAGACAACAACCGCATGCCAGTTAGAATCCGCAACCAAATGCGGATTCTTGCGTATATTGAACAAAAGGAGTTGAAAATGTCTGCACAACCTGCGCAAGTTCAATATACCAATACCGGCCCGGGCTGCCTGGTCAGGGGGTTGTATTTTCTCTTCATCGGTTGGTGGCTGGGGTTGTTCTGGGTGCTGGCCGCCTGGTTCTTCAATCTCACCATTATCGGGCTGCCTCTTGGCCTGGTGATGATCAACCGCCTGCCGCGCGTGATGACCCTGCGCCCTGAACGGGTTCAAAGCTGGGTGGAGGTCAGGGAAGGCGCACCTGTACTGCGTCAACAGACCCTGCCGCAGAATCCCTTCCTGCTGCGCGCGTTGTATTTCATACTCATCGGCTTCTGGTTCAGCCTGGTGTGGATGCTCCTGGCCTGGCTCATCCTGCTGGTCACACTGGGACTGGGTTTCCCGCTTTCCTTCTGGATGTTCGACCAGGTGCCGGCAATCACCACCCTGGCCAGGCTCTGATCACACAACAATCACTTCCGGGTCTCCTTCATGATCGAGGGAGACTCTTTGATTTAAAAGATGATTTGTAGATATATCCACGATTCACAAAAAACGCGCTGTCAGTGTACAATGAGAGAGGTTTGACGAAAACCACTTTCGCGGGGATAATTTGTGTGACGAGGTGCATATGAGCCAGGAATACAAGATCATCATCCCGATGGCGGGCCTGGGCTCGCGTATGCGCCCCCATACCTGGAGCAAACCCAAACCGCTTCTACCGCTGGCCGGCAAGACCGTTCTCGATCATTCGCTCGACCAGTTCACCACCCTGCCGGACCTCGATAAAGCCGAGTATGTCTTCATCATCAGCCCCAACCAGGGTGACCTGATCCAAAAATACATGCAGCGGGTACACCCGGAGAAAAAAGTTCATTTTATTGTCCAGGAGGAGATGCGGGGTCAGTCGCACGCGCTGTGGTGCGCCCGGGAATACCTTAAAGGACCCATGCTGATGGCGTTTTCTGACACGCTGATCGACACCGATCTGCGTTTTTTGTCTCACGAGGACGCCGACGCGGTTGCCTGGGTCAAGCCGATGGAAGACCCGCGGCGTTTCGGCGTCATTGAATTGGACCCTGAAGGTTGGGCGACGCACCTGGTAGAAAAACCGACTGACGTGCGCAACAACCTGGTACTGGTCGGCTTTTATTACTTCCGCCATGCCGAAGCCCTGCTGGAAGCGATCAATGAGCAGATGCGGCGCGGCACAAGCCTGAAAGGCGAATTCTTCCTTGCCGACGCCATCAATATCCTCATCGAAAAAGGCGCCCGGATGCGCAAACAGCAGATCGATGTCTGGCTTGACGCCGGCATCCCCAGCGCCGTGTTGGAAACCAACCGCTACTACCTGGACCATGGGCGGGCAGGTGAGTCAGCCGGGTCTTTCCCCGGGTCGGTGATTGTCCCGCCGGTGTACATCGCCCCCGGCGCGAGCATCGAATCCTCCGTCGTCGGTCCGCACGTGTCCATCGCCACCGGCTGTAAGTTGAAGAATGTTGTCATCAGCAACTCGATCGTAGACGCGCAGACCAGCATCGAGAATATGGTGATCGAAGGTTCGATCATCGGGCGCGACGCGGCGCTTACAGGCAGGGTCGCGCACCTGAACATTGGGGATAATTGCGAGGTAAAAGGATGAACGATCCCGTTCGCTGCCGGGCGGAACATTCCTACCCCGGCGAGCCACTTGAGGTGTGGTTTGAGGAGCGCTGGCGCACGGTGACAGAGGTACTTGAGGAAAGTTATACACCCGCAGGGATGCGTTATCACGTGGTCTGCGAGGAAGCATTGGAATTGTGGTTGACGTACGACCCGCACCGGGATAACTGGCAGGTACAGCCGGCAGCCTGGTCGGCATCATACTAAACAAGGAGTGTTAATGAGCGATCGTTATATTTCTCGGCGGATAGCAGGTCTGAAACCATCAGGTATCCGGAAATTCTTTGATATTGCAGCGACCATGAAGGATGTCATCTCGCTGGGCATCGGCGAGCCTGATTTCACCACCCCCGAACCGATCCTGGCGGCGGGCATCCGATCGCTGCAACGAGGCGATACGCATTACACATCGAATTATGGCATCATAGAGCTGCGGCGGGCGCTGGCCAGGCACCTTGAGCACCGCTACGGGGTTTCTTACGACCCCGAAAAGGAGATCATCATCACCGTCGGCGGCTCAGAAGCGCTTAACCTAGCCGCCATTGCCTTGCTGAACCCGGGCGACGAGATGATCATCCCCACGCCGTGTTTCGTCACTTACCAGGCGGCTGCTATCATGGCGGGGGGCGTGGCGGTTGAAGTGCCCAGCCACATGGAAAACAATTTTGATTTTGTCCCGGGCGACCTGCGGGCAGCCATTACCCATAGGAGCAAGGCGCTCCTGCTGGGCTTTCCAAACAATCCAACCGGGGCGGTTGCCAGCCGGGTGAACATGCTGGAAGCGGCGAAGATCGCGGAAGAACACGACTTGGCGGTGATCTCTGATGAGATCTACGACCGCCTGGTGTACGGCATTGACCATGTGTGCTTCCCCTCCCTGCCGGGCATGCGGGAACGCACCATTCTGCTGGGCGGTTTTTCAAAGGATTACGCCATGACCGGTTGGCGTATCGGGTACGCTGCCGGACCGGAAGACCTGATCAAGGGACTGCTGCGAGTGCACCAGTACATGGTCATGTCAGCTCCCACTATGTCGCAATATGCCGCGCTGGAAGCGCTGGAAAGCGGCGAGCCGCATGTTCTGGCGATGCAGGCCGAGTATGACAGGCGGCGCAAGTTGATCGTCAGCGGTTTGAACCAGATCGGATTGCCCACCTTCGAGCCGAAAGGGGCGTTCTACGCCTTCCCGAAGGTCAGCGCCACCGGGTTGGATGACGAGACCTTCTGCAACCTCCTGCTGCAGGAGGAGCATGTCGCCATGGTCCCCGGAAATTCCTTTGGCCTTGGCGGAGAGGGGTTTGCCCGCTGCTCGTACGCCACCAGTTACGAAAAGATCGAAGAAGCCCTCAAACGCATTGAACGGTTCGTCAGAAGGATTTAACGACAACAATCACGTAGGGGTCGAGCATCGCTCGACTCCGAATCATTTTCGCTGATGAATAATCATAATCAGTAAGACGGATCGATTTTCTCCGCCGCGAGAAGAGAGCGTCGGGCATGTTGAGATTGCAGCTCTATTTATTCTTCTCGTAAATAATGCGCACCCCCAGTAGTGTCAACTCCGGTTCGACCGCGTCGATGCAGGTCACCTCGTCGGCGATCAGGTTCGCCAACCCGCCGGTCGCCACCACCCGCGCGTCGCCGCCCAGTTCCTTTTTGATGCGGCTGCATAATCCCTCCACCAGCCCGGCAAAACCGTAGATCAGGCCGGATTGTAGCGAGAGGATGGTGTTCTTGCCGATCACGTGCTCCGGCTTGTGCAGGTCCACCGCCGGGAGCATGGCGCCAGCGTCGAACAACGACATGGCGGTCGTCATGATGCCCGGGGCGATCGCCACCCCCTCGAAATCACCCTTGGCCGAGATCGCGGAGAAGGTCGTCGCCGTTCCAAAGCCGATCACAATGCACGGCGCGCCATACAGCGATACCGCGCCCACCGCGTTGGCGATCAGGTCTGGACCAACCTCCCTGGGGTTGTTGGCGTTAATATGAATGACAGGGTGCTTTACATTGCCGACGATCACTGGATCAAGCCCAAGGTGGCGGCCGATCAACTGCTTGAAGGCGCTGGTCAGCTCTGGCACCACGGAGGAGATGGCGCAGCCATCGATTTTGCTCTTATCGATGTTTTCGCTCTCGAACAATGAAAGCACCAGCACGCCGTACTCATCTGCCAGTTTGCTTTCATCGGTGTAGATACGCCAGTGGGTGACGAGCTTTTCGCCTTCATACAGCCCTAACTTGATGTTGGTGTTGCCGATGTCGATGCACAGGAGCATGAGTCACCTCTTGTTGCCCGGGAGGGGGTGCCACCTTTTTCAGGGGCAGACTCCAAACTGGGCGATTTGTTGGTGTTAAGCGTATTGTAGCACGCATGCGTTTTCTTTGCGGCCGGCGCCGCGGGCATCCGTGATAAAATCCACTCAACCATGAAATACGAACCTGTCATCGGCCTGGAAGTGCACGCAGAACTGGCAACCCGCACCAAGATGTTCTGCGGCTGCCGGGTGGTGGATACCACCACGGCGCAGCCCAACACCAGCGTCTGCCCGGTGTGCGCTGGCATGCCCGGCACGCTGCCGGTGTTGAACCGCCGGGCGGTGGAGTACGCCGTCCGTGTGGCGCTGGCGCTCGGCTGCACGGTCCGGCACATATCCATCTTTGCCCGTAAGAACTACTTCTATCCCGACCTGCCCAAGGGATACCAGATCTCTCAATATGAACAACCGCTGGCTGAGAACGGCAGCCTGGCGGTTGACACTTCTGCCGGCGAACACGTCATCCGCATCCGGCGCGCCCATCTCGAGGAGGACACCGGCAAGCTCACCCACGTAGAAACCCCCGAGGGAGAGTATTCGCTGGTGGACCTCAACCGCGCCGGTGTGCCCCTGCTCGAGATCGTTTCCGAGCCGGACATGCACTCCCTCGAAGAGGTGAGAGCCTACGCCACAAGTCTCAGAGCCATCCTGCGGGCGACCGGGGTCAACAGCGGCGATATGGAAAAAGGCGTCATCCGCTTCGAAGCCAATGTTTCCATCCGCCCGGCAAGCGCCATAG
Source organism: uncultured Anaerolinea sp. (assembly GCA_964470275.1). Taxonomy (GTDB): domain Bacteria; phylum Chloroflexota; class Anaerolineae; order Anaerolineales; family Anaerolineaceae; genus UBA6107. Next base: position 12,612 of record CAYYBP010000046.1, read on the forward strand.
ACCTGGGCACCCGGGTGGAGATCAAGAACCTCAATTCCTTCCGCGCGATGGAACGCGCTGTGGCGTACGAACTCGAGCGCCAGGCGGGGCTGCTCGACCGCGGCGAACCGGTGAGCCAGGAAACACTTGGATGGGACGAAACCAATCAGCGCACTTACGTGCAGCGCTCCAAGGAAGAGGCCCACGATTACCGCTACTTCCCCGAGCCGGATATCCCGCCACTGGTGGTGGAAGAAGCGTGGGTGGAGGAGATCCGCCGCTGCCTGCCTGAGCTGCCGCGCGCGAAAGCGCAACGATTTTCAGCCCAATATGGGCTCTCGCAGGCAGAAGCCAACACATTATGCGCCGAGGACGAGGTCGCGGCTTATTTCGAGGCTTGCGCCGCCGCGCTGCTTCGCGCCAGCCCGCGCAGCGCCGCGCTGTGGATCAGCGGAGAGGTCTTCGCTTATCTCAACCAGGCAGGCGGGTCGATCGCCGATCTGAAGGTTAGCCCGACGACGCTGGCTGAATTGCTGGATATCCTCGAGGCTGGCCGGGTGAACCAGAACACCGCCAAGGCGGTGCTGAACGAGATGCTGGCGCGCGGGGGAACAGCGGCGGAGATGATCCGCGAGAAGAACCTGCTGCAGGTGACCGACGGAGATGTAATCCGCGGATTGGTGAGCGCGGTGATCGCTGCGCACCCGGCAGAACTGGCGAGCTACTTGTGCGGTAAGGAGACCCTGGCGAACTGGTTCTTTGGTCAGGTGATGCGCGCGGCAGGGGGAAAGGCGCACCCGGCGATCCTGAAGGCCGAGCTGGAATCACAATTAAAGGCGATCCGCGAAAAACAGCCCTGATTTCCAAGCCAGGTGTAAATACTGACAATTTCCAGCAGGTTGGCGATGTTCATCATATTGACGAAAAGCTAAAAATTGTATACTCTATTAATGATAGAAAAATCAGAGGGTATCGCGTTGAATAATCGTCGGATAAAGGTGCGGGTCAGCGGGCATTGGACCGGAGCGCCTTTATTATTTCAACCGGTCCGCCTCTCATCGATAGTTCCATAAACCTATCTTGACAAAGGAGTAATGTGTATGGCAACCTCGATCAACGCGTTTGAAATGGCACAAAAGCAATTTGATAACGTGGCTGAGCTGCTCAAACTGGATCCGCAGGTGCGCGAGATCCTGCGCTGGCCGCTGCGGGAGTTCTCCTTCCGCATCCCCGTGCGCATGGACGACGGCACACTCAGGATGTTCCAGGGCTTTCGCGTGCAGCACAACGATGCCCGCGGCCCCAACAAGGGCGGCATCCGCTTCCATCCTGCCGAGACCATCGACACCGTGCGCGCTTTGGCCACCTGGATGACCTGGAAATGCGCCGTGGCGGATATCCCCCTGGGCGGAGGCAAAGGCGGCGTGGTGGTTGACCCCGCGACCCTCTCCACCAGCGAGAAGGAACGCCTTGTAAGAGGATGGGTGGACGTGATGTGGCGCAATATTGGTCCCCGCCAGGACGTGCCGGCGCCGGATGTAGGCACCACCCCGCAGATGATGGGCTGGATGATGGACGAGTACACCAAGCTGGTGGGTCAGTTCACCCCGGGCACCATCACCGGTAAACCCGTGGGCGGCGGCGGCTCGCTCGGCCGCACCGAAGCCACCGGTTTCGGCGTCATTTACACCGTCCGCGAAGCGATGAAGCACCTCAAACTCGATTCATCCAAATGCAGCGCTGCCATCCAGGGCTTCGGCAACGTGGCTCAATACGCCGCCATCGGCTTTATCGAATTGCTCAAGGGCAAGGTCATTTGTGTCTCTTACTACGACCGCGACGACAAGGTTTCCTACACTTGCAGCAAAGCCGACGGCATCGACCCGCGCTTCCTGATGACCATCACCGATCAGTACGGTTCGATTGACAAGGCCAAAGCCAGAGCGGCTGGTTATGTGATCGAGGACGGCGGCGCGTGGATCACCAAGGAAGTGGACGTGCTCATCCCGGCCGCCCTCGAAGGGCAGATCAACGCGGATACTGTGAAACTCATCAGCACCAAAGTGAAGATCGTCGCCGAAGGCGCCAATGGTCCCACCACCCCCGAAGCAGATGAGGTTCTCAAGGCCAAGAACATCTTCGTCATCCCTGACTTCCTGTGCAACGCCGGCGGCGTGACCGTTTCATACTTCGAAGGGGTTCAGAACGACATGAACTTCTACTGGACCAAAGAAGAAGTGCTTGAGAAACTGGATACCAAGATGACGATCGCCTTCGCGGCAGTGCTCGAGATGGCGTTAAAGAGCAACGTCTACACCCGCGACGCGGCGTACATGGTGGCGATCGACCGAGTGGTC